>JALWSJ010000377.1 GCA_026993705.1 Flavobacteriales bacterium | reverse complement strand
TGACCAATCTCATATTGGAGAATTTACAGTAGACAATTTTGAAGAGAATACAATCGAATTTGATAAAACCGATTGGATTGAAAGTTATCAATATTTGTTAAGCGAATATTTTGAAAAGGAACAAGTGAATTCCAAAGAAAATAGATTGAACAATGGATTTATAAATAAACTTGAAAATTTTATAGAACAAGAACGACTTAAAAATGAACAAAAATCTGACTTTTTTAAAGCGGACTCTAATAAACTGAATTCTATAAAAGAAAAATCTGATTTGATTGACAAATTTGAGAATATGAAAAATAAGTATCTGACAGAATTAAGAAAAATATAAAAAACGTATGGTAACAACGTGTAAAATTCATTGCTAAGATTTGGCTTACTTAGGAAAATCCTATCGGATTTTCAAGTCGGTTAATATTTACTAAATTTGTTACTTAACCACGCAACGAAATCTTACACACACCGTTGGCAAACATTTACCAAGAAACCGAATGACAGATATTTACGACTATATTCACGAATATTTCAATAATCAAAAAAGATATTGTTTTCCTTATGACCGAAAAACATTAAAAGAATTAACAGATTCAAATGGACTTTATGTTTTATTTGAAAACGGAGAAAAATACAATGGCTTTGACCGAATTGTACGAATTGGAAGTCACGATGGAAATGATAGATTAATAAAACGGTTGGGAAATCATTTCAACTCAAAAAAACACAGAGGTAGCGTCTTTAGAAAGCATATCGGAAGATGTTTTTTAAACATTGCAGAAGACAACTACCTTGAACATTGGAATAGACCTTTCAAATCAAGGGTTGAGAAAGAAATTCACGGAAAATTTGTGGATTTAGAATATGAAAAAATATACGAAGAGAAAGTTACGGAGCATATCCATAAAAATTTATCATTCGCTATAATTCCAAAAATATACGACCGAGAAAAGCGGGACAGAATTGAAGAAGGACTGATATCATCCTTAAATCAATCTGAAAAGAAAATTTCATCTGATAATTGGCTTGGAAATTATCATCCTGATAAAAGAATTAGAAATGCAAAAATTTGGAATATAGAATATTTAAAACACCAACCATTGAATTTGAAAGAATTTAAAGAACTAATTGAAAAATAAAAACGATTTGCCAACAATGGCTATAAGCAATTGCTTGTTCTCGCCTACTTCTGAAAATCCTCGCGGATTTTCAGTTTGGTGTGTACTTGCAAAGTTAAGTGCTAACCCACGCAACTACTCATAGCCGAGACCGTTGCCTGTAATGTAACTCAATAACAAAAGTTTCCTTTTAATTCAACTTTATTTTATATATTTGCAAAGTATTTGATTAAAACAAACTGAATGAATAAAAAATTTGAAGTTGTTTTTCTTGAGCAAGCAATTGACTTTTTACAAAGTTTAGATTTAAAAACTCGAAAGAAAATTTATTACAACGTTGATAAAGCAAAACTTGGACTTGACCCAAAATTATTTAAAAAATTAACTGATGATATTTGGGAATTTAGAACTAAATATGGCGGAAAACAATATCGCCTTTTTGCATTTTGGGATAAAGCTGATAAAACAGAAACTCTTGTGGTTTCAACTCACGGAATTATTAAAAAAGTGAGTAAAGTTCCAAAAGCTGAAATCGAGAAAGCAACACAAATCAGAACTGAATATTTTGAACAAAAAGATTAAAGATATGGGAACAAAAAAAGGAAAAATAAAAATGATGACTCTTGACCAACTAAAAGATAAAGATCTTGGAAAAGTTGGAACACCAGAGCGTGACAAATATGAATTTGACTTACGAATGGAATTACTTGGCGAAATGATAAAATCTGTCCGAAAAGAACGTAAACTGACTCAAGAACAACTTGGAGAATTAATAGGAGTACAGAAATCGCAAATATCAAAACTCGAAAGCAACACCAAAAATGTAACAATCGAAACCATTTTAAAAGTATTTAGAGCATTAAAAGCTAATGTAAAATTCATAGTCGAAATGAACGAAGCTGAATTTAAAGTTGCGTAAAAATAAAACACTACAGGCAACAAAGTATAACGTTCATAACGGCTGAATTATAAACTACAAACTTAGAATTGTTTTATAAACTTTAGAATTAATCGGAAAAATATGTACTTTTAAATCCGTTACGAAACGTTATACAACCCGTTGTGTGTAAGCTGAAGAAAAATCCGTTACAGAAGAAAAATGGGAATATTTGATTTTATAAAAGGAAATAAAAAAGTTAAATCGGAAAAAACCGAAAAGCCTTCGCCTGAACAAAAGTTATTCTCAGAAAAAGCTATAGAAATTGTAATTCCGACTTTTGAACAGTTCGGATTTAAAAAACACCGAATTGAAATCGGAAAACACTCATCGACCATAATTTACCGAAAGGAAGATCAATATCTGAAAATATCGAGCACCACTTATCCAAGAGATTATCCTTATCACTATAACATAATATTCGGAGAAGGAGATAGCGAAGATTTTTATGAATGGGATTGGAATTCAATCGCTCTTTGGAAATTTAAAGAAAAAATTGAGCCGAAATTAAAAGCGTCTGAATTTACCTTTCCAACGGAAAAAGGTGTAAAACCAAGTTTGGAAAATGCTAACTCTGAATTGCTTGAATTTGGACAAACTTTTCTGAATGGAGATTTGACTTTATTTCACGAAATTAGAAAAGAGCAAAACAAAAATAGAGAACCATACAAAATTCATTCGCCTGATAAAAATGGAAATTACAAAACAACATACGAATTGAAAAGTGTGGAACAAAAGAAAAAATACAGTTGAATATAAAGCCTACACACAACAACGTGTAAAATTCATTGCTAAGTCTTGGCTTACTTTGGAAAATCCTATCGGATTTTCAAGTTGGTTTTGTACTTATGAAGTTTATCGCTAATTTCACGCAACGAAATCTTACACAATACCGTTGGCAAACATTTAAAAAATTCTCGATAATTAATGAACAACGAAGCTTTAAAAGAAAAATTAGAGGAATTTATAAACCTATTCGAATCTGAAACTGAAGAAATAAAAGGACAGGTAAACTATAATTCTACTCTGAATATTACGAATCA
>JALWSJ010000376.1 GCA_026993705.1 Flavobacteriales bacterium | reverse complement strand
CCTTTTGCCTGCTTGCCTTTATGGCAGGCAAAAGGATGCCGTTCCTATCCCTAACGCGAACGGAATGAGTGCTAAAGAAAGTGAGTTTTAGTTTCTTTAGACGATGAAAAATTCTTTTCCATAGCTGGGGCTATGCAAAAGAATTTTGAAGAAGTATAAAGGAAATAAAAGCACTTTATGGTGCTCATTATGTTCGTGTTAGGGATACGTCCCTAACGCAAATACCTATAACAAAACCGATTTAGTAAACTTCCGATTAGACAGCAGACCATAAACACCACCAACAAATTCCGTATTAACAAAAGGTGTGTTTTTACTTTTAGAAACAATATCTTTTTCCTTAAACCTCCATTTTTTAGTTGGCGAAAACAATAACAAATCAGCCTCTACCCCCTCTTTAATTTCAGGAACAGCTATTTTCAATAACTTTCTCGGCTGAATTGCCATTTTATCAATAAGTTCTTCTAAGCTAAACTCAGATGACAAATGAGTAAGCATCAACGGAAAAGCTGTTTGAAGATTGATAATCCCAAAGGACGCTAAATCAAATTCTTTTTCCTTATCCTCTACTTCCACAGGAGTATGGTCACTTACAATTGAAGAAATTACCCCTTCTTTAATTCCCTGTTTTAATGCATCTATATCTTGTAATGTTCGATAAGGTGGCAAAACTTTATAATGCGTATCAAAATCGCTAAGCGACTCATCGGTAAAAACCAATTGGTGAGCCGCTACATCAGCAGTAACACGAACACCTTTCTTTTGTGCTTCTCGTATTAAATCAACACTTTTCTTTGAGGATAGAGTACGAATATGTATCGGCGAATTGTTGTATTCTGCTAAATAAATATCTCGTGCAACCTGTAATTCTTCAGCCAAATGAGGAATCCCTTCCAACCCCAAGTGGGTACTCATCTCTCCCTCATTTACGACTCCTTTATGATTGATTTGTTTATCATTTGCAAAAGTCATCACCAAACCGTCAAAACTCTTGGTATAGAGCAATGCTCTTGACAACAAATGAGCATTTTGTATCGCTTTTTTACCATCTGTAAAAGCAACGGCTCCTGCTTGTTTCATATCGTACATTTCAGCCAACTCCTCCCCTTTTGTCTCTTGACTAACACTTCCTAAAGGATAAATTTTCACAGGTTTACCCTTGGCTTTGTTTAATATATACTCTACGTAACTTCGGTTACTAACCGTTGGATTGGTATTGGGCATAATTGCCACACATGAGTAACCTCCCTTCACAGCTGCTTCAATTCCGGAATCAATATCTTCCTTTGTTTCTATACCGGGTTCACCAAAAGTAGCTCCTAAATCACATAGACCAATCGAGACATGTAAATCTTCTTCTTCAACGATAAAATCAACATCGCCGTCCAATTTAATTTCTTCGTGTATTTTGGTTATTATTCCTTGTTCTACTAAAATGTCTTTTACAGTTCCATTTAAAGTCGAATTAGCATGAACTATCTTAGCCTTTCGAATGAGAATACGCATAAAAATTTTTTATGACAAAGATAAGGATGATACTGAGTTATACCCTAAACAATTCGTTAAAATTATTTCACTACTTCCGTTTTCCTTTATCAAAGAAACAACAAGTTTCTAAATATAACTTCTCATACATTGGCAACACTTTATGTATATCAAACTCAAGAGCTTTTTTTCTTGCGTTTTGTTTGAATTGTTCCAATAAATCGATGTTTTTTAATAGCTTCAAGGCTTTTTTTGCCATTGTTTTAGTATCTCCTACTTCTGCTAAAAAACCATTCACTCCATCATCAACTACTTCTGGCAAACCACCTGAATTGGTTGTAATTACTGGTACTCCACTCGCCATAGCTTCTAAAGCAGACAAACCAAAACTTTCGGTTTCGGATGGTAAGATGAACAAGTCCGAAATATTTAGTACTTCTCTTGTCGATTCTAAATGTCCTAAAAAGAGTACATCTTGCCTTTCACACGAACTTCGACAAGCTCGTTCTATATTAATACGGTCGGGACCATCTCCAACAAACAACAAACGACTCGGAACTTTTTCTCTAATTTTCCGAAAGACTTTTACAACGTCTTTTACTCGTTTCACTTTTCTAAAATTAGAAATGTGTGTAATAATAAATTCACCATTGGGGGCGTAACGTTTTTTGTACAATTCATTATTGGGTAAATTGTATGTTTGTGCACAAATAAAATTAGGAATAACTTTTATTTCATTATCAATATTAAAATGCTTATAGGTATCATTTTTTAAACTTTCAGAAACACAGGTTACGGCATTAGATTTATTGATTGAAAAAGTAATAACAGGTTCAAACGAGGGGTCTTTTCCGACTAATGTTATATCGGTTCCGTGTAAGGTAGTAATAAAAGGTATATGTATATTTTGCGAAGCTAATATTTGTTGAGCCATATATGCCGCCGATGCGTGAGGGATAGCATAATGAACATGCAATAAATCCAGTTTTTCATACTTTACAACATCGACCAACTTACTGGTTAATACTTGTTCGTAAGGTGTATGATCAAAAAGAGGATAATCGGAAATTGATACTTCGTGAAAAAAAATATTTTCCCTTAGTTCGCTTAATCGGACGGGCTTACTGTAAGTTATAAAATGTATTTCGTGTCCTTTAGCGGCTAGTTCTTTTCCTAGTTCGGTGGCTACTACTCCACTTCCTCCAAAAGTTGGATACAGTACAATACCTATTTTTAGAAACTCTTTTTTTGGTTGATTACTCATTTATTATACAGGTTCGTTATGCTACGAATATAATCATTTTTTTCGGAATTGCGTTAGGAACTATTAAGCGACTGTGAAAAACAGTTGAGTTTTTTTGAGCTAACGTAAAAATTTAGCTAATTTCATAATTCATTGATTTTCAATGTTGTATTTTTACGTTAGTTGGAATCCCTAACACGAGACATCTAAGCACAATAAAAACGTTTTATTTTCCTTATCCTTCTTCAAAATTCACTTTCTTGCACCTCATTCAACACGCGTTAGGGATTATTAAGCGACTGTGAAAAACAGTTGAGTTTTTGAGCTAACGTAAAAATACCAGCTATTTTATAATTATTTGATTATCAGTATTTTATTTTTACGTTAGTTGGAGT
>JALWSJ010000375.1 GCA_026993705.1 Flavobacteriales bacterium | reverse complement strand
GACACTTTATTCCTGCGAAATTATTTAAAACCAGAGTCGAGAAATTTTACTTATTTTTTGATGCGGGATTCTCTTTGTTTAAATTTAAAAAAGGGGAAACGGAATATGGTATTGGTTGGTTACCACTGGGTGGCTATGTGAAAATTGCCGGTATGGTAGATGAAAGCATGGATACTAAACAATTGTCCAAACCACCTCAACCTTGGGAATTTAGAGCTAAACCTGCTTGGCAACGCCTTATCATTATGTCAGGCGGAGTGCTTGTCAATTTTTTATTGGCTATTTTCCTTTATGCTATGATTCTTTTTGTGTGGGGAGAAGACTATGTGCCGAATGAGAATCTTCCACATGGTATGGCTGTTCACGAAGAAATGAAGGCTTTTGGGTTTAGGGATGGAGATAAAATCATTCTTGTAAACGGTAAACCTTTGGAAAATGCGTTGGACATTAATAAATACTTGTTGTTAAGGGACGTTAAAGAAGTGGAAGTCCAACATGCTGATGGTTCGATTGAAACAATTCACTTACCTGAAGGAATTGACCAAATGATGTTTCAAAAAAACATTATGCCTGCTTTTTCTCCTTTGTTTGTGAGTGCTATCGACTCGGTTTTGCCGAATACACCTGCTCAAAAAGCGGGAATAGAAAAAGGAGATCGAATCATTGAACTGGCTCATCAACCTGTTCTGTATTGGTACGACATCCGTAAGATTTTGAAAAATAAAAAAGATACTTCTATTAGCGTAGAACTTTTGCGAGGAAAGGATACGATTGTAACGCAGGTTCATACCGATTCACTTGGGCACTTAGGTGTTTTACCTCAAAACTTGAGTGATTTGATTCAAATAGAACATAAAAGTTATTCTTTTGGAGAAAGTATTTCTGCGGGAATGCACAAAGCGTATTGGACACTTAAAGATTACATTGCTCAATTTAAATTTATTTTCACCAAAAAAGGTTCAACCGCCGTGGGTGGCTTTGCTTCTATCGGAAAATTGTTTAACCCCGTTTGGGATTGGGCTGACTTTTGGTCAACAACAGCTTTCCTTTCGGTGATGCTTGCTTTTATGAATTTACTACCGATACCAGCTTTGGACGGTGGTCATATTGTCTTTTTATTATATGAAATTATTGCTGGAAAAGCTCCTAGCGAGAAATTTTTAACCAATGCTCAGATTGTAGGAATGGTTCTTTTATTAAGTTTGTTGGTTTATTCCAACGGATTGGATTTATTAGAAGCTCTAGGATTACTAAAAAGATAAATTGGAATATTATCGATTCCCTAACTCTTGCATTGTAGCAATAAAGGCTTCGGTAATTTGTTTCTCCTTAAGGTGCTCACCTTTATAACTAACTAATTTTCCTCTAGAGATTGTTGCCAATTGCATATTGGCATCGCTTGAATAGAGAATGGTACAAGCTCTATTTAGTGCTGATGTTATGGATAAAAGAGGACTATTCTTCTTATAAATGGAAGCATTGAACTTCTTCCCTACTTCAAAAAATGAGTTTACCTTTCTCCCCATTGCTTTTGCTCCTGAATAAAAGGATTTTTCTAAAGCATACAAGGCAGAATCTCCATCATTCTTATCAGTAAATATGTTTCGTTTATGGGTAATCAAACGCTGACCATAATCCAATAGCCTCAATTCTTCTAAGGGGTTTATTCCTACGTGGCTGTCTGTCCCTATTGACCAATTCCCTCCATTTTCCTGAAACTCAATTAATGGAAAAATACCATCTCCTAAATTTCCTTCCGTAGAAGGACAAAGTACCACATTGGATTTTGTTTGGGCTAGTCGTTTCACTTCATCTTCGGTCAAGTGCGTAGCGTGCACCAAGTGGAAATTTTCATCTACCTCCATATTGTCCAACAGCCATTCTACAGGTCTTTTACCATAAAAAGCAATACACTCTTCTACTTCCTTCAATTGTTCTGAAATATGAATATGAAAGGGTAATTTTTTTTCCTTATTATAATTTGCTATTTCTTTGATTGCCTCACCCTCTACCCCACGCAAAGAATGAATACCAATGCCCAATCTTGCTCCTTTATAAGAAGCACAAGCAATTTCTGAGGCTTCTAATAATTGAATATACTCCTCAACACTCGAAGAAATAAATCGCTTTTGATGTTTCGAAGGCTCTTTCCCAAAACCACCCTTTTGATAAAAAATAGGGATTAACGTTATGTTTATTCCTGTTTTCTTGGCTGCATTAACCAAACGCTGCCCCATTTCAGCTAGATTTTTATAAGGAATACCCTCTACATCGTGATGTAAATAATGAAACTCTGCCACGTGTGTGTAGCCGTGTCGCAACATTTCGCTATACAACATTGTTGCTATAGCTTCTAGTTGTTCGGGTTCTATCTTCAAAGCCAAGGCATACATAGCTTGTCTCCACGACCAAAAATCATCTGACTTATCGGTGGTACTATGTCGCTCTGCTAAACCTGCCATCGCATATTGAAAAGCATGTGAATGTGCGTTTTGAAAACCTGGTAAGGCGTACCCTTGAATGTAATAAACAGGTGTATTTCCAAAATAAGAACTTTCTATAGCTATAATTTTACCCTTCTTTGAAACCGATACATAAGCAGGTTCTATCCATTTTTTTCCTTGCAATACACCTTCAAATCTATATACTTTCATGTTCTTATTTTGAAATTCTTGATAACAATTCTTCTATATCTAAAATCAACTCATTTACCTCTGTTGAATCGGTACCGTCATAATAGCCTCTTATTCGTTTTTGGTTATCTACCAAAACAAAGTTTTCGGTATGAATGAAATCGTTTTCACTTCCGTGTGTAAAATTCGTATCCTTTAAACTCGGTGCTACTAAATAACTTTTCCGAGCCAAATCATAAAGATGAGGCTTATCTCCCGTAAGGAACAACCATTGTTCAGGATCTGCTTCATATTGCAAAGAATAATCTTTTAATACAGGAACAGAATCTCTTTCCGGCAAAACAGTATGCGATAAAAGGATGACTTTATCGTTGCCTTTAAAATGATTATAAATTCTTTTCATCTGTGTTCCCATCTTTGGACAAACCGAAGGACACGAGGTAAAGAAAAAGTCAGCTACAACAATTTTATCTTTGATAATGGATTTATCGACTTTCTTTACATATT
>JALWSJ010000374.1 GCA_026993705.1 Flavobacteriales bacterium | reverse complement strand
TTATGTTCCCAATCGTTATTATAGCTTTTGGGGTTATTTTAGTAATGAAAGGATTAGAGGTCGATCCGGCAACCAATATTAAACAAACTTCTGATTTTTTATTAGGGGCTTATGCCATTTTGGGAGCTGGGATTATATCCCTTTTATATGCTTTAGACTTGATTAATAAGTACGTGAATTTGGCAGCTATGATTGTGTTATTTGGGTTGACTGCTTTTTTTGCGGTAAAATCGGTAAAATCTATCCAAAAAACAATTGCACAACGCGAGGCTAAAGAACGTTGGGATGAAATTACAAAACAGGCTCTATCAGACATTAGAGATGTACAGTTGGAATATAGAAAAAAACATGGTTATTATGCTCCGGATTACAATGAATTAAAACGTTTTTTGAGAGAAGATAAGGTGATGGACGTTGTCATTAAAGGTGATATTCCAGATAGAAGATTAACCGATGAAGAAGGGAAGAAATTAGGCTATAATAAACTAAAAGATGAAGAAAAGTATAACGATATAGATGAAATAGAGGCGTATCAATTAGGAATAATCGACATCGATACATCATGGTATCCGATTATGGAAGTGATGTACACAGGTGATTTAGCTAAAAAGAAAAACGAAGGTAGATTATATGAATTTGATTTGGAAGAACTAGGAAAAGTTCCAGCTGACAAACTTCCAAAAATAAAAGGTTTGGATGTTGAAGGTTTGGAATATCCAATGTACACCGATACGGTAAGAGTTGATGATGAATTGGTAGCTCACATTTATATCTATGACCCTAAACCTTATGACCCTTTTGTGAAAAGAGATACACTAAAAATAGGTTCGAAAACCGAACCAAAAACAAACGGTAGTTGGGCAGAGAAATAAGATGAACAAATATTAACTAGTAAATCCCTTTAGATGTATTCCTAAAGGGATTTTTTGCAATGAAATTTAAAGTTATAGTGCAAAATCAAAGCAAAGGACATACTAATTTGTGGCTTGTACAAACACCACATCAATATTTCTTCATAGAAGAAGATGTATTAACCGGTAATATTATTCGGTTTGAACAAAAAGATAAATTGGAGAAAAACACGGAAAGTACAACAGAGTTTCAACAAATAAAAGTATTTATCGTTCCTTCTTCTTTTACACTTCTTCCTTCTGCTTTATTTTTGGAAGAACACAAAGAAGAGTACTTGACTTTTACAACCCATCTTCGACAAGATGAAATAGCAAAAGTGGATACTAATCCTTATCACAAAACCAAAATTATATGGTCATTGAATGAAAAAGAAAAAAATAATATCATCAACACATTTCCGGGAAGTGCTTTTCATTCCATCTTTAAACCTTTAATTGAATCCATAGAACGTTTTGACGGAAAAAATAAAATTCTTTCTCTATTTTTGGGAGAAGTTTTACTATTTGTAGTTATAAAGAATGGAGCATTACAAGTTGTTAACTACTTTGAAACACAATCTATTGAAGATGTCTTGTATTATCACCTCCTCATGTTACAAAGTTTAGACGAAGATGAAAATAAAGTAAATTTAATCCCAATGGGTATTTCTCCATTAAAACTAGAATTTTTACAGCGAGCGAAGGATTATTTTTCGCAAATTCACAACAGCGGATTAACGGACGAACAAGAACTATTTCAAAGCATAAAAGTATGAGAATAATTAGAGGGAAGTACAAAGGGAAAAGAATTTTAGCTCCTAAAACAATTGATGCCAGACCAACAACCGATTTTGCAAAAGAAGGACTGTTTAACACGTTAGAAAATGATTACTTTTTTGACGAATTAGATGTTTTAGACTTGTTTGCCGGAATAGGAAGCATCTCTTTAGAGTTTGCTTCTCGTGGTGCAAAAAGCGTAGATGCTATTGATTCTTCTTATCAAAGTGTAAAATTCATACAAGCAATCAGCGATGAATTGAGATTGCCTGTAAAAGCATATAAAAACGATGCTTTTCGATATTTAGAAAAACCTTATAAAAAATACGATTTAATCTTTGCCGATCCTCCTTACGCTTTGGAAGAAATCGAAAATATAGCAAAACTGGTTTTTGAACACGATATGCTGAATGAAAACGGAACATTGGTCATCGAACACGACAGACGTGTGAAATTAGATAATCATCCGGCTTATGTTAAGACAAAAAAATACGGGAAAGTTAACTTTTCTTTTTTCGAGAAGTAGAATGTTTTTTATTTTCTTTGGAACAAAAGTGAATTACCTAACTACTTCGTACAACTGTAAATAGTAGCAATACCTCCGCTCACTAAATTTTGTTGAATATCTTTGTATCCCACTTTACTCAAAATATCCACAAAATCATCTCCTTCAGGAAAAGCCTCCACCGATTCAGGTAAATACGTATAAGCGGAACTATCTTTAGATACCGTATTCCCGATTTTAGGCAAAATGTACTTTGAATAAAAATTAAACCCTTGTTTAACCGGAAAACGTTTCGGTTTAGAAAACTCTAAGACAGCAACAGTTCCGTTAGGTTTAACCACACGAAGCATCTCCCCTAACCCTTTTTCTAAATTTTCAAAATTCCGAACACCAAACCCCACAGTAATAGCATCAAAGGAATCATCCTCAAAAGGCAAATTTTCCGAATCTCCATATTCCAACGTGATAATATCTTCTGCCTTTAGTTTTTTGATTTTTATTTTCCCCTTAGCCAACATCCCTTTAGAAATATCAACCCCTACAATTTTAGAAGGATTCAATTTCAACGCCTCAATAGCAAAATCTCCCGTACCGGTGGCAATATCTAAAATCGTTTTAGGTTGCTTTTTACCGATTATTTTAATTGCCTTTTTTCTCCACAACTTATCTATACCCATCGAAAGCAGATGATTTAAGAAATCATACTTCTCGGATATGTTATCAAACATTTCGGCAACCTGTTCTTTTTTGGTCTTATCCGAATCTTTATATGGTGTTACATTTTTTGACATAGCACACAAAGGTAATAAAGATTATTTCATTATTTAACCATTAACAGTAGCAAGTTTTAAAATAAGTTTTACATCTCGATTTGTAATAAAGCTTACACCTGTTTATAAAACTTATCTATTCTAACAAAAATCATAGTCAGGGATATAGAATAAACTTTATCTTTACAAACTCAATTTAACAACATAAATA
>JALWSJ010000373.1 GCA_026993705.1 Flavobacteriales bacterium | reverse complement strand
TTTTTTTCTTTTGGAGGGTGAAATTATGGTTTGGTTTTTGCTTTGGTTTGGTACGAAATGAGGAAAAAATAGTTGTTTCAGGTAATAATTTGCAGGGTTTTACAATTTTTAACTTTTACATTCTATAATTATTCTTATCTTCATTTTTTTGATACTTTTTGCGTTAGGGATAGTAGCGGCATCCTTTTGCCCTCCCTCCTTTTGGAGGGCAAAAGATATAGCGGATAGCCCGACCATTACGGCGTTAAAAAGTAGTGTAGTGCAACGAAACTGCTTTTTAACGCCGTAATGGGAACGCCTAAATAATTTTTAAACTAAATAGAACTATGAAAATTGATTTAATGAAACATATTACTCTTGTGCTTTTGATATTTATCGGTGGGTACTCCTTTGCTCAAGAAGATAAATTGGAAGAGTCGGTGGATTTTTTGGATTATAAAGTGAGTGAAATCATTAATGCGGTGGATAAAAAATATGTGGAAGAGGTGGATGACACCAA
The DNA here is from genome assembly GCA_026993705.1 of Flavobacteriales bacterium. Lineage (GTDB taxonomy): Bacteria > Bacteroidota > Bacteroidia > Flavobacteriales_D > Parvicellaceae > S010-51. Next base: position 11,809 of record JALWSJ010000373.1, on the reverse strand, counting down.
ACTTAAGAAAGACTTTGTGAAAGGGGTACAAAATCATTTAGTGCCTTTTAAAAGTTATGTTAAAAAAGATAAGGCTAACTTTAAAGATAAGAATGAATTTGCGGGAATCGGTATTGCGATAAAATTTAACAGCGATACGATTGTGGTTGAGGAAGTGCTGAAAAATAGCGGTGCAGAGGAATCGGGAATAAAAAAAGGAGATAAAATTATCGGTGTCGGTAAAAAAAAGATAAGCGATTTTAATTATTTTAGTGATGTACAAGAAGCGTTGGTGGGAGAACCTAATTCGCGTTTAGAAATTAGGGTAGCAGACACTACGGATACGGCTAATGTTTTTATTAAGCAGGTGATTAGAAAACCTGTGGATGGTGTTGCTTTTTATAAGATGGGGAAAAGTGTTGATGAGATTAAAGACGCGATAGTGTTGATGGATGAAGTTTATCAAGACACTGTATTGAAGTCAAAAATTACGGAAACGGGGATTCGTTATATGTTGGAACAACTCGATCCGCATACTTCGTATATCTCGGTAGAGGATTTTCAGGATATGAACGCTCCTTTAAAAGGGTCATTTACGGGGGTTGGCGTTCGTTTTCAAATTGTAAAGGATACGATTGTGGTGGTGGAAGCTATACCTGGAGGTCCTTCGGAAAAGGTTGGTATTCAGGCTGGTGATAAATATATTTATGTGAATGATGAGAAAGTAGCAGGTGTTGGAATTAAAAATAGTGGTGTGCGTGAACGTCTTTTGGGAGATAAAGGAACAAAGGTAGATGTTAAAATGAAAAGACGTGGAGAGGATGAATTGTTAGAATTTACGATTGAAAGAGATAAGATACCTATATATAGTGTGGATGCTGCATATATGGTTTCGGATAGTATCGGCTATATAAAAGTCAATAAATTTGCGGCTACTACGGTTCAAGAAGTACGTAAAGCGATTTTGGAGTTAAAATCTAAAGGGATGAAAGACCTTATTTTAGACTTGCAAGGCAACGGTGGTGGATATTTGAGAGCGGCTATTGGTTTGGCAGATGAATTTATTGAGGGTAAAAAGCTAGTCGTTTATACAGAGGGAAGAGCTTATCCTCAACAGGATTATATGACAAGATACGAAGGATTGCTGGAAGATGGTCGTTTGATTGTTTTGGTGAATGAAAATAGTGCTTCGGCTAGTGAAATTGTGAGTGGTGCTATACAGGATTGGGATAGGGGATTGATTGTTGGTCGCCGTACTTTCGGTAAAGGGTTGGTACAAAAGCCTTATAATTTAGTGGATGGTTCGCAAATACGAATTACAACTCAACATTATTATACTCCTGCTGGACGGTGTATTCAAAAACCTTATGACAAAGGCATACAAGAATATAGACGTGAGAAGTACAATCGATATAAACACGGGGAGTATTTTCACAAAGACAGTATAAAGTTTGACGAGAAATTGAAGGTGTTTACTAAAGTAAAACACAGACCTGTTTATGGTGGAGGAGGTATTATGCCGGATGTTTTTGTTCCGCTAGATACGACTGGGACAAGTGATTACTTTTCAGCGTTGATTCGCAAAGGTATATTAAATCGTTTTGCTTTGACTTGGGTGAATGACAATCGTAAAAAACTACAAGAAAAATACATCACCTTTGATCGTTTTAATGAAAAGTTTGATACTGATAAATTGGTCAAAGAATTGATTAAATATGCAGAGTCTGAAGGACTAGAATATGATGAAGAAAGATATAGGGAGGCAGAATTTACAATCAAAACAAGACTGAAAGCTAGTGTAGCACAAAATCTATTTGATTTCTCTCGATTCTATCAAGTCAATAATGCTCTGAACGAACCTTTGCAAGAGGCGATTTCTATTATGAAAGATGGAAAAGAGTTTGAGGAGATTAAGCCTTAGATAATCTACATTCAACTAACATAACACAAAAAAAGACAGCGAATCGCTGTCTTTTTTTGTGTTAACTAAGTTCCTTTAAAGCTCTGTATATCCGATGCAAGGGCAATCCCATAACATTGTAATAATCCCCAATTATCTGTTTTATCCCAATGTAGCCAATCCATTCCTGTATGCCATAAGCACCCGCTTTGTCATAAGGTTTAAACTCGTCAATATAATAAGTGATTTCCTCATCGGTAAGAGGATGAAATTCTACTTCGGTAACCTCAGAAAAGGTGCTTTTGGAATGAATGCCTAATAATGTAACTCCCGTTATTACTTGATGTCTGTTTCCCGATAGTTTTTGTAGCATTGCTTCTGCTTCTTGTCTATTGGTGGGTTTTCCTAAAATTTCATCTCCGAAGCATACTATTGTGTCTGCGGTAATGATTAAGTCATTAGTCGCTAAACTGTCTTTAAATTCCCTTGCTTTTAAGTCGCTTAAAAATTCAGCGACTCTATTTGTTTGTAATCCAGCAGGGTAAACTTCCTCTACTTCTTTGGTTTTTATTTCAAAGTTAGGGATGATTCCTCTTAATAGTTCTTGTCTCCTTGGCGACTTTGACGCTAGAATAACGTTGTATTTCTCTAGTTTTTGTTCTAACATTATTTTCTATGATAGACCCCTTGAAAAAAATCAAGAAATGATAGTTTAAAATAGTTTTTATTATCAGCGTAAAACCCAAGCTTTTCCAGCACCTCATCTGTACTCCGATTTAGATTACAACCCTCTCCTATTATTCTCCAAACAGGATTAACTATATTCTCAAAGGTTGCTTTGGGTTCTTTTTTAGCGTGGATATGTTCTAAAACAATCAGTTTTCCATCTTCCGTCAGCACGTCATCAATAACAGTTAAAGCTTTTTCAAGATTAGGAACAGTACAAAGCACCAATGTACAAACTACAACGTCAAAACCTTGCTCAGGTTTTAAACGCTGCAATTCTTCGTTATCAATACCTATATTGTAAAGCGAAATATTTTCTCGTTGTTTGGGTTTAGATTTTTCAAGCATTGGCAACGAAGGTTCGATTGCCGTAACCTTTGTTTGGGGCTGATAATATTTGAAATTCACTCCTGTTCCGGAACCAACTTCCAAAACATTTCCTCGTAAATTACTCAATAAAGCTCTTCTGCTTTTTTCCAGGCGTTCTTCTACGCTTTCCATAAAAGCGTCGTAGTAGTTGGCAAATATTTTTTGATACACCCCTCCCATAATCTTAGCAACAAAGGTTATGCTATTGCTTTTAATTTATTTACACGAGAGTTTTCAAATTTTCTCTTAGCATATTCCAAATCAATTACTAACTGCTCGACACCCATTGATGGAGCTTCAAACATAGCATCGGTAAGAATAGCTTCACAGATAGAACGCAAACCTCTCGCCCCTAACTTCAATTCAACAGCTTTATCTACGATGTATTCTAACACATCATCTTCAATCACTAACTTAATATTATCCAATTCAAAAAGTTTCACATATTGTTTCACCAATGAATTTTTAGGCTCGGTTAAGATTCTAATGAGTGTTTTCCTATCCAAAGGATCTAAGTGCGTCAACACAGGAAAACGACCTATCAGTTCAGGAATTAATCCGTATTGTTTAATATCTAATTGGTTGACATAGGATAAAATATTTTCTTCTGAATAATCAGTAGCGTCTTCAGTAGAAAAACCAATTGCTTGAGATTTTACCCTTCGTTCAATAATCTGTTTGATGCCATCAAAAGCCCCACCGGTAATAAATAAGATGTTTTTGGTGTCTATTTTAATCATTTTTTGGTCGGGGTGTTTACGTCCTCCTTGAGGCGGTACATTCACTATCGAACCTTCCAATAACTTCAACAAAGCCTGTTGTACTCCTTCGCCTGATACATCTCTAGTAATAGACGGATTATCACTTTTTCTGGCAACTTTATCAATCTCGTCGATAAAGATAATGCCACGTTGAGCCGCTTCCACATCGAAATCTGCGGCTTGTAATAGTTTAGATAAAACACTCTCTACGTCCTCGCCTACATATCCTGCTTCGGTCAACACCGTTGCATCAGCAATAGCAAAAGGTACATGTAATAATTTAGCAATAGTCTTTGCTAATAATGTTTTTCCCGTACCGGTTTCGCCCACCATGATAACATTAGATTTTTCAATCTCAACCTCATCTTCATCAATGTTTTGCAACAACCTCTTGTAGTGATTATAAACCGCAACCGACAACACTTTTTTCGCCTCTTCTTGTCCGATTATATATTCATCAAGATGACTTAATATTTCTTGTGGTTTCAATAAAGTAAGTTCTAAATTACCTTCCGCTTTTCTTTGTAAATTATCTTCCTTTACAATTTGGTAAGCCTGTTCTACACAATTATTACAAATATGGGCAGAAATACCGGAAATCAATAAGTTAACCCCTTCGATTTCTCTTGTTTTCCCACAGAAAGAACACCTAATTTCCTCTTGTTTCATTCTTTTGAATTTTTACTAACATAAAAAAACACCTCCATCATGAAGGTGTTTTTGAGTCTATTAATTGTAGTTATTATTTATTAGCGTTTTTTACCAAAACTTCATCAATCATTCCATAATCTTTCGCCTCTTCAGAAGTCATCCAATAATCCCGATCACTATCTTTCCATACTTTATCAAAAGGTTGTCTTGAATGATTTGAAATAATTTGGTACAATTCATTTTTTAATTTATTAATCTCTTTCGCCGTAATTTCGATATCCGTAGCTTGACCTTGAGCTCCTCCCATCGGTTGGTGAATCATCACGCGTGAATGCTTTAATCCCGTACGTTTACCATCAGCACCGGCGCACAAAAGAACCGCACCCATAGAAGCCGCCATACCGGTACAAATAGTAGCTACATCAGGCTGTATATACTGCATTGTATCATAAATACCCAATCCGGCATATACAGAACCACCGGGAGAATTGATATAAATCTGAATATCTTTTTTCGCATCAGTCGATTCAAGAAAAAGCAATTGAGCCGTAATAATATTCGCCACTTGGTCATCAATACCGGTTCCCAAAAAGATAATACGATCCCGCATCAATCTTGAAAAGACATCCATAATCGCCACATTCATCTGACGTTCTTCCACTATATTAGGCGTCATACCCATTGGTGTCGTATTAATGGCAGAATAATAATCATCCATTACCATACTTGATATACCGCGATGTTTTATCGCATATTTTCTAAACTCGTTCGCATCAAAATTATTCATACTTTGTATTATTTGTTTTAAAGAATCGTAAAGATAATTATTTTTTTCTTACCCGTTAAACATTCCTGAATAACAATATTTATTATTTGGGCGTTCCCTCCATTCACAAAACAAACATTCCGCTATCGCTAAAACGTTTATTTTGTAAATGGAGGTCGGGCTATCCACTATATCTTTTGCCCTCCAAAAGGAGGGAGGACAAAAGGATGCCGTTCCTATCCCTAACACGAGACAGGTGAGTGCAGAGAAAACGGAATTTAGTTTTATTAGACGATGAAAAATTCTTTTGCATAGCCCCAGCTATGGAAAATAATTTTGAAGAAGTATAAGGAAAATAAAAACGTTTTATAGTGCTTAGATGTATCGTGTTAGGGACACGATCCCTAACACGGAATTAAAAAAGTGCAAGAAAGTAAACTTCTGCTTCCTTAACAAAGTAACCTACAGATTTAAAGGAATTAAATTTTGGATGATGACAAAATTTAATATACTTTTGGCAAAAAAATATTTTTTCAAGCAACCTTTACGGAGATATAAAGTCTTTAAAACAAAAAATAAGCCTATAGACAGATTCTACTTTTTAACAAAAATAAATATTCAGTATTAAAAATCTACTATTTAATAAAATGGTAGATTTTTAATCAACAAAAACGGATTAAAGAAATTTCAAGACAAAGTAATTTCTATAATCATCGGAAAAAGTAGAAGAATTATGGCATTACAGCATTTATCAGACTCAGAATTAGTTCATTTATACCAAATCGGTAATGAAAAGCCTTTTGAGGTTTTATTATCCCGTCATCAAAATCGTGTATTTGCCTATATCATGAAAATGGTTAAAAACAATGATTTGGCAAACGATATTTTTCAGGACACTTTCACAAAGGTTATTATCACCCTAAAACGAGGGAAATATAATGATGAAGGTAAATTCTTGCCTTGGGTATTACGAATCTCTCATAACCTTATCATCGACTATTACCGAAAAAATACTAAAATGTCTTTTGTAGCACAAGGGAATAACCAAAATGAAGACTTTAATATTTTTGACATTCTAAATCTAAAAGAATCAACCATTGAAGACGACATTGTATTTAATCAAATATTACGAGAAGTAAAACAACTACTTGATTTTTTACCGGAAGAACAAAAAGAGATTGTTGAATTGCGTCACTTTAAGGAAATGAGCTTTAAAGACATTGCCGAACAAAAAGACATTTCAATCAATACAGCCCTAGGCAGAATGCGATACGCTTTAATCAATTTAAGAAAAATCATCAAGGAAAAAGACATTGAACTAACCACATATTAAACATATTAAAAAGGAAACATCACAAACAAAAAAAACCTTTACAAATCATGTAAAGGCTTTTTTGTTTGTTAAGTAAGTACAATTTTTATCCGGTAATCTCATCATATAGAGCTTTAAAATCCGAATTATCGTCAATCAAACAATCATCACGTTTTTCATAAAAGAAAGGATGCCCCAAACTAATAGTTTCTTTAGCCGATTCAGGATTTATTTCTTTCTGAAATTTCGCATACTCCATCAAAGCTGTCTTAAGGTAAGTCTGTTGACTTTCTGTCATTTCTCCAAAATCTCTATCTGTTCCTATTTTCTTTATTTCTTCAAAAGCTTCAGCTACAACTTTCTTACCTTCGGTTTTGTTCTTAGACAAAATATAATTCAACCCAAGCAAAAGCTTTGCTCCTGAATCGCCGGGATCGAAAGCTATCACCTTCTTCATTAACGATGCTGTCTTTTTAGCACTTTTTTCTGTTCCTGCTAAAGCATTGTTTTCAACATCTTCAAGAATAATAAATTTTATTTTCTCAATAAACTCCTCAGCATCTTCTTTGTATTCATATGATTTATCCTTTTTTCTATATTTTCCCAAATAAGAAAGTGAGGATTTAAAAGCCTTTGGATAATCATCTTTATATTTATGATCTTGACTCATATAAAAATAACATTCTGCAGCATATAAATAAGGTAAAGGATCTTTTTTCGTTTTTTCATTTGCCATATATTTCTCACACTTAAATAAACATTTATCATATTTCTCATCAGCTATCAAAGCCAAAAGATTCATATAATCATCTTGTGCGTAAAATTTATTGAATAGAACAAAGACAGTAAGTATAATTAGTATAGTTTTCATAATCTCATTTTAATTCACCCGTTTCAAAAGTTGTGCCCAAAATACAAAATTGTATTTACATTAACATTATTTTAACGAAAATATTCATCTTTCAACTCTAGGATTGCTATAAAAGATACTTTTTTTTTGTAATTTTGATGAAACACATCATAATTCGAAGCAACTTAACGTGAATACTTACGTCTTAGTTACGTTTATAACTATATTTAAAATGAAAATCTATACATTATTACTATCACTAGCGTTAATAACCTTGTTTTCTAACCTAAGTATCTCTCAATGTACTTTAAACCTTACATCTTCAGTAGATTCTGTCCTTTGTGGAGAATGTGTTACGCTTAGTGCTTACGGATATATGAATGGTAATATTGCCTTTGAAGAAAATTTTAATAGTGGTTCTCCTGTTGGTTGGCAATTTACTCAAAGTGTGACAATTGCCAATAACACTTGTGGTGTTCCTTCTCCTGATGGTTCAAATTTCATGTGGATGGGCGACGCAGCAGTTAATCCTAGGGATATGACAACAAACCCTATAGATTTATCTTTAGGTGGAGTTATTTGTTTTGAAATGAGGTATGCAATACAAGGAGACCCTTCTCCTTGTGAAGGTCCTGATGAACCGACAGAAGGTGTTCACTTACAATATTCAACAGACAATGGAACTACTTGGATAGATATTGATTATTGGGATCCGAACGGAGGAAATGACCCATCTTTAACTTCGTGGAATCAGTACTGTGTAAGTATTCCACCTGGTGCACAAACTTCAACAACATTGATTCAATGGCATCAAGATAATGTTTCCGGAGCTGAATATGATCACTGGGGAATTGATAATGTTCAAATAACCCTAAATGACCCTAATTCTCAAATTACATGGACGCATGATAATTATAGTTACCCAATGGGCTCAGGTGGTGGAGACGACCCAACACCTGTCTGTATATCTACAGAAACATCTTATACTGCTCAAATCACAAATGGTACAAATACCTGTACACAAACGATTACTGTTCCTGTAAAAATGCCGGTCATTCAAGTAAACGCCGGTTTGGATGTTGACATTTGCCCGGGTGATTGCATTGATTTAAGTGGCGAAGCTAAAGTTATTATAAGCCCTGCTAAAACTCCTACTTATGAGAATAATGAATTATCTTTAGTTACAAGCGGTCATGCAGAAGTAAATATAAACGTACAGGATCTCAATATGCAAACGATAGCTTCCGGCTCAATAACTCAAGTTTGTATAAATGGATTTAATTTTAGTGGCACTCAAGTTTGTACAAATTTTTCAGGATGTAATTGTAATGGTACTCAAATAAGTGCGGGAAGTTCTTGTAATTTAGATGAAAGTAGTTTTAATGTAATTCTAACAACTCCAAACGGGTGTAGCATAACATTAGTTCCCGTAGGAGTTGCCGGTGGTTCTTATGGGACTGTTTGCTTTGTACCAAGTGGAGGCTCTAACATTAATGGTGGAGGTTTTCCGGGAAATGGTTCTTGGAATCCAAATGAACCTTTTTCTAATTTAGACGGCTGTACGTCAAACGGAGTTTGGACGTTAGAGTTTGATGCTCCCGGAGGCTTGGGTTTTGGAGCAGGAACGCTTAACGGATGGAGTATCACTTTTGATGATCCTGAAATTAGTTATCCGGCTCCTTATTCTTGGTCGCCGACTACAAATATGACGAATGATAATACGTTAACTCCTACTGTTTGTCCAACGACGACAACCACTTACACATTGTCAGCAACCGATTCAAACAGTTGTGCTACTGCATCAGATGATGTTACGGTGAATATTTTAAACTCTTGTTGCAACTTTGATATATCTGCGAATATTACCGCCCCAACTTGCGGGAATAGTGATGGTGCGATTGATTTAACAATTACCAATGGTTCGGGAAATTATAGTTTTGATTGGGGAAGTAACGGAACAACTGAGGATTTATTAAATTTACCTTCCGGGCTATATAGTGTTACGATTACCGATGTAACCGATGGGTGTTCAAAAGACACTTCAATAACTTTAAGCACGAATGCTTATACTTACGTTATTAATACAACAAATCCTACTTGCGGAAACTCAGATGGAAGCATTGAGATTGTTGTTACAGGAGGAACTTCTCCTATCCAATATAGTATAGATAACGGAATTAATTTTTCCACAACAAACGTTTTTAATAACATTGGAGCAGGAACTTATGATATTATCATCAATGACGGAGCAAGTTGCCAAGAAGTAACTACGGCTACTTTGACGGAAGATTGCTGTAATTTCTACATAACAGCGATACTTACACAACCCTCATGCGGAGCTAATGACGGGGCAATAGACATTACTATTCAAAATGGTTCGGGAAATGAAACTTTTGATTGGGCTGCGAATGGAACGACAGAAGATTTATCTAATATAGGTAGTGGAACATATAATTTAACTGTATCGGATGCTACTTCAGGCTGTAGTAAAGATACTTCATTTATTTTACAGAGTTCAGCTTTTACCTATGCAACCGAAATTACCAACCCTTCTTGCGCAAATAATAACGGAGCTATTATTCTTCATACATTGGGAGGTACATCTCCTTTTGTATTTAGCATTGACAATGGTGTTACCACCTCAAACGATTCAGTATTTTCTAATTTAAGTGCAGGAACTTACGATATTGTAGTTATCGATGGTTCAGGATGCCAACTTTCAAGCCTAGAAGTACTTACTGATGGAGGTGGGTTGAGTGCCTCTGTTGCCATAACTGATTTAATATGCAATGGAGACAATAGCGGTCGTATTACAATCACACCAAATGGTGGAACTTCTCCTTATACATATAGTATTGGAAACGGAACACAAAATATAGCTGTCTTTGATAATATTTCCTCAGGTACTTATCCTGTTAATGTAACGGATAATTCGGGCTGTTCTTTTGACACTACGGTCATTGTAAATGAACCGATTGGAATGAATTTAAGTTTGAGTATAATCACACAACCTACTTGTTCATATAGTTGTGATGGTAGTGTGGTAGCGGTAGTTACCGGTGGAGCTATTGCCGGAAATGCACTATATCAATGGAGTGCTCCAATAGATAACAACACAACGAACACAGCAGACAATCTTTGTCCCGGTGCTTATTCATTGACAGTAACGGATGACAACGGATGTACTAAAGATACGACCTTTACCATGGTTGCTCCTGAAGGTATAGTTGCTGACTTTAAATATACTCCACAACCAACAACTGTTTTAAATACAGAGATTACATTGACGGAAAACAGTAATAATGCAACGGTTTTTACATGGTTAATGAATGGAAATGAAATAGGTATGGGAACTACCTTAACTTATAAATTCCCGAATGATACAGCAGGAGTATATAACACTTGTTTGGTAGCAACAAATGATTTGAATTGTAGTGATACGATTTGTCATGATGTTATTATTGGTGAGGAATTTTACTTTTTTATACCTAATACTTTTACTCCGGACGGAGATGGGGATAATGACTTCTTTTTTCCCAAAGGGCTAGGAATAGAAAATGTAGAATATGAGCTTTTAATTTTTAATCGTTGGGGAGATATTATTTGGCGTTCTCAGACAACAAATGGCATGTGGAATGGAACAGAAAATAACTCTGGAAAAGTTTGTCCGGAAGGTGTTTATATTTGGAAATTAAGAACCATAAATAAAGGACGTAAAAACATTGAGAAGATTGGACACGTTAATTTGATAAGGTAATATCGAAAAATTAGCTCTTTTCACTTTTACCAGCACTTATTTCATTCAGCGTTAGGGATTGAACTAAGAAAAAGCAATTGAGTTTTGGAGCTAACGTAAGAATATTGACGGTTTTATTTTCTTTTGGTTCTTTTCAATCAAACGGTATTATAGCAGGCGTAAAGTTGTTTTACTCAATACAATTGGCTTTTCGGATAATTTGACGAATTTATTTTTTTCAAGACTTAGGCGTAAAATTTTATTGTAACGGGTTACTACAAAATTTTACAACGCCAGTATTGAGAAAAAGAAAACATCAAAAATTCGTTAAAGCTATTTGTTTTGAGTATTACAGCGTACCTACTTTATAAGCCCGATACGCAGGCGAGCAAAAATTACTGGTTGCGGTTTGTTTTTTTGCGAAGTTGTTTATTGTTAAGGTATAAACAGTAAAATTAGATTATTTTCTTTTCAATCTAGGCATTTTTAAGAAGCATAGCCCAAGCTATGGTTCGCAAAAATAACGACGAGTGAAATGAAAAGAATTGATTTTACTTATAGCTTAACATGAAACAACTTCTCAATACTGCCGTAGGCGTTAAACAAACTAAAAAAAGAAAGGAAAGCTACCAATGAAAGAAACGAGAAGGAGGAACGAGTGAAAGTGGAGTGAATACAACTTTTCTTGTGGGGGTGGGGGGATACCTTTTGTTTGTTTTAAGGTTTAATTGTCTGTATGTTAGTTGTTTCCCTTATAAG
>JALWSJ010000372.1 GCA_026993705.1 Flavobacteriales bacterium | reverse complement strand
ACTATTTTTACCTCCAGCTTATTAAATAGCGGAGCTAATTTCTCTGAAAATAATTATTGTAGTAATAATACTATCACATATAGAGGTCAAACCGGAAGTGGAGCTTTTTTTAAATTTGAACCCTGTTTAATAACATTACCTATTGAATTGTTGTCTTTTGAAGCTATTCCTAATGAAAACGAGGTATTGCTAATTTGGACAACAGCTTCAGAAATTAATAATGATTTTTTTACCATTCAACGTTCTTCGGATGTGAAAGTATGGGAAGATATAGCAGAAATTGAAGGTGCTGGTAATTCGAATGAAATTATTCATTATGAAGATATAGACTATGAACCACTTTCTGGCACATCGTACTATAGACTCAAGCAAACTGATTTTGATGGTTATTATTCATACTCTTCCATACAAGTTGTATTTTTTGGAAAAAATGAAAATAACTCTCAAATTGTAGCTTTTCCAAACCCAACTAAAGGTATTATTTCTTTCTCTGGTATCATTGAAAGTTTTAATATAACAGACATAATGGGTAGAGATATTTCATATCAATTCTCTATTCTTGACAAAACTAGAAATCTTGTGAAATTAGATTTATCTAATTTACCTCCTGGTATTTACGTATTTAGAGCAAACAATGATGCTTCTTGCAAATTTATTGTCGAATAAGTTCTAAGTTAATTTTAACTACCTAGAATAAAATCTGTTAATTTTAATATGTTATAAATAACTATTTTTTAACCAAGTAAAAATCAATCAAGCCACACTAGGCATTTCACAACTACCATTGTCCCTGATTCGTTGCATTTTAAGTTTGTTCAGTTGTTCATTCATCTTAGATTTATTGATGCTAAAAGCTTCAAAACCATCAACCGCTTTTAACTCGTCTAAAAATTCATTGATAACATTGACTTTGCTTTTTCTAGATATTAAAGATACACCAGTCAACTCTTTAAAGTCCATTAGCTCAATGTAAACCGATTTAGTTCCTTCGTACTTGGTAAATAATTGTTCTAATTCAATAACTGTATTGCTAGTTACTCTATCAGCATCAAACCTTAGGTATATTTTCTTTAGTTGTTTTTCTCTTATATTTTCTAAAAGTTCAATATACTGCACATTGAACTCTTTTTGCTTTCCATCTGGGTTCCATGCTTTACGCTTTAATTGAATCGAACCTCTGATATACAGAAAACTACCTGGAACAATAAAATGCATATTTTTGAGATACAATTCTCCAAAAAGACGTACATCAAAACTTCCGTCTTTGTCCTGCATATTGAGCACACCATATTTATTCCCTTTTCTACTTTCTAGGTTCAGTGCATCAACTGCCATTGCTCCGAAGCCAAATTCTTTATTCGGCAACTCATTGATTCGCTCACTTAATGTTTTTAAATCAATATCACAAAAATGTTCTATTTCTAATTTATAATCATCGAGTGGATGTCCGGTAATGTAGATACCTACGATTTCTTTTTCTTTTTTTAGTTTTTCAAAGGCTGTCCATTCTTCACATTGAATAATTTTAGGCTCTGGCAAATCAACATCATCACCTTCCAACATATCAAACATACTGACTTGAGCCGAATTTTTACCATCTTGATACGCGGCTCCGTACTTTAACGCATTTTCAATAAGCGTTCTCCCCTTTTCATCTTGTGCAAAATACTGTGCTCGGTGTAAATCAAAACAATCTAATCCTCCTCCCATTGCTAAACTCTCTAACACTCGTTTATTGCAATCTTTTAAAGAGACTCTTCTAACCATATCAAATACAGAAACAAAAGCTCCTTCTTTCTTTCGTTCAGCAATCATGGACTTCACTGGTCCCTCTCCTACTCCTTTCATTCCTCCCATACCAAACCTGATTTCTCCTTTGGGATTCACAGCAAATTTGTAAAAACTCTCATTTACATCAGGTCCTAACACTTTAAGTCCCATTCGCTGACATTCTTCCATAAAAAACGATACGGTTTTAATATCGTTCATATTGTTACTCAGCACAGCTGCCATATATTCTGCTGGATAGTGAGCTTTTAAATAAGCTGTTTGATAAGCAATCCAAGCATAGCAAGTTGAATGCGACTTATTGAACGCATACGAAGCAAAGGCTTCCCAGTCTGTCCAGATTTTTTCCAAAGCTTTTTCAGGATGACCGTTCTTCATCGCTTGTTGAATGAACTTAGGTTTCATTTTAGCCAAGACCGCTATTTGCTTTTTCCCCATGGCTTTACGCAGGACATCGGCTTCACCTTTGGTAAAGTCAGCTAACAACTGCGACAGCAACATTACTTGCTCTTGATACACCGTAATACCATACGTTTCCTTTAGGTATTTTTCCATGATTGGAATATCGTATTGAATTTCTTCTTCTCCGTGTTTTCTACGAATAAACGATGGGATGTATTCCAATGGACCTGGTCGATAAAGAGCATTCATGGCTATCAAATCTGAAAAAACGGTTGGTTTTAGTTCTTTTAAATATTTCTGCATCCCCGGTGATTCGTATTGGAAAACACCTACGGTTTCGCCTCTTTGGAATAATTTATAGGTTTCTTCATCATCTATCGGAATAGCCTCTATATCTATTTCAATTCCATGCCGAGCTTTAACGATTTTTAGCGTATCTTTAATTAAGGTCAACGTCTTTAAGCCCAAGAAATCCATTTTAAGCAACCCAGCACTTTCAACAACAGAATTATCAAATTGTGTACTCCACATTTCGGAATCCTTAGCCAGTGCAACAGGAACATGTTCTCGAATATCACTAGGCGTGATAATAACGCCACACGCATGGATTCCCGTAGAACGCATTGATCCTTCTATAACCTTCGCTTGACGAATAACTTCTCCCTCTAAGTTCTTTTTGTTAAGCAAAGACTTTAATTCCTCTGCCATGGTCATTTGCTCGGGCGATAATTTTTCAGCGAGTTTTTCCTCTGGCATCGAAAACAACTTGTTTAACTTCATATCGGGAACTAACTGCGACAAACGATTGGTTTCAGGAATTGGTAAATCCAACGCTCTCCCTGCATCTCTTATCGAAGACTTAGCTGCCATCGTTCCGTAAGTAATGATTTGAGCAACTTGACTGGAACCATATTTATCAATCACATATTGAATAACTCTTCCCCGTCCCTCATCATCAAAATCAATATCTATATCC
>JALWSJ010000371.1 GCA_026993705.1 Flavobacteriales bacterium | reverse complement strand
ATCCATTCCTTTTTTAAAGGAAGAATAAAAGCAATAAGCAACAACAAATAATAAATTAACTTATCTTTGGTATTCTTTGGAGGTAACGACATCAATTAAATGTTAAAAGATTTAAAATACATAAAAATAGCCATAACTTTTTTGCTGTTGGGAATCGTTTTGTATGCTCATTTTAAGAAAGCTCAAACTGTTGAAATAATTGTTTCACCCCACGCCTTCTCAAACAAAGATACAATAAACTTTTCTATCGCCTCCAACACAAAAGACGATAACTACAAAGTAGCAATCAAAAATTTATTGATCTCAAGCACCGTTTACGATACAATATTATCAATTTCGCAAACTTTCACCGACTATGATTCTTCTGTGATTAATCAAGGATTCCCACATGAACTTTACACTTTAAAAACACAATTATCACCAGGGATTTACTTGATTAACAATAGTCCTCTTTTTGTAAAAGGCGACAACTACGCCGAAATAACTTTTGTTGTTCCCTTTGTTAATACGCATTTCTATACTCCTGTAAACAATCATTGGTTTTTTAAAAGTAACTCATCAAAACTAAGTCTCAACAAACAAATAAAAACAGATAATCCGACCAAAGGGATGTTGCCTTTTATGCGAGATGTTTCAGAAAAATATACAACTCGTTTTATAACCGACTTAGATTTGGAAAATAAAGGAAATCTCAATACCCGATTACTAGTTATTTATGGAAAGTCTGTTTTTTGGTCGCCGAAAATGATTGAAAATCTACTTGCCTTTACTCAACAAGGAGGAAGAGTGCTCCTCATCACGGACAACGCTTATTACGCACAATTTTGCTATGATAATCAAAATAATTTGGTTGATACAAAGAGCGAAGGGTTAAAGCCTTTTCAACCGGATATTATACAATCATGGCGTCCAAAATTAAATGGCAATTATTCATTTATACATGACCTTCATACGGATTTTGGTGGAGAAGCAACAGATAAATACATCTTACACATAAAAACACGTCTTCATCCCTGTTTTTACGGAATAACAGACAGTACCCTTTCCATAAATGCGAAGTATTTTATGGGGGTGGATAAAAATGATAAAGGACAACCGTTGGGAAATTATAAATTATTAGCTTCGGTATATTGTAAGAACGATAATTTAGCAGGAATAATAGAATACAAAGATAAAAAAAGCGGAGCAATCGTTTTGAGCCTAGGCTCAGAAGACTTTTGCCTAAAAGAAAATCAAGACAACCCTTCAATCCGTAAAATAATGCTTAACGCTGTCGAATATTTATTGCAGAAATAGGTTTTGGGCGTTCCCCTTCTCTGCAAAACAAACATATCGCTAACGCTTAACGTTTGTTTTGCAGAGAAGGGTCGGGCTATCCACTATATCTTTTGCCCTCCAAAAGGAGGGAGGGCAAAAGGATGTCGCTTCTATCCCTAACGCGGGTGGAATGAGAACTGAGAAAGTGAGTTTTAGTTTTCTTATACGTAAGCGTACGGCAAAGTAACAGGTAATACCTACATTATATTGTTCTTTTTGAGGCAACAATTCCGATAATTTTTTTCTTCCAATAGCTAATGGTCTAATGGCGTTTTTAATAGTTGAGTCTGTAAAACAAAAATCATCATCTCAAATGGTAGAATAACTTTGTAGCGTCTTGACATAGCTAAAAATCAAATCCTGATCCTTTTTTGAGCAATTATTACAATGGCTTAAAGCTAAATTAATAACACTTATATGAGAAATATCCTCCGGTTTCGTGGCGTTCTTTAAAGCTTTGCTCATTAGCTCCATCCATAAATCAAGGTTTGAGCTTCCTTCGTTGTTGAGGAAGGAAATAAACTCTTTGGGGTAATGTAAAAAATAAGAAAAAACAGCCTGTTCAACCAAGGAATAATCATTAGGATTAAGTGAAGATAAAACCAAATTAATTGCTCGGATATATTTTTTTCTCCATAGACTGTCGGAAGATTGTAAGCTATCTAAAATATCTAATTGAATAGAGTAATCCACACTATCCATTTTTCCTTCTATAATAAATAACGTTGCTTTCTGCACGTTCATTTCTCCATTTCGTATATGAGCAAATGGTTTGCCGTCTATGTTAGACAATAAAGGAGATTCTTCTTGTTCAAAAAGACCACATCCGGAAAGAAAAACAATAAAAATAACAAGAGAACGATACGTCATAATTTTAGTTTAAGCATCAAGCTCCTTTTAAACTTAATTTAATAAGTTCTTCAACGCTGATATTTGGTGATTTTTTTAGTATTTTATTAACGTTAGCTTCTGCTTTCTTTCTGTCAATTCCTAATACTGCAAGAGCAGATAAAGCTTCTAATTTTACTGTATTGTCTTTTGTAGAAACAGTTTCTAGCTCTACATCGGTTTTATTCACTTTATCTTTTAAATCTACAATGATTCGTTGGGCAGATTTTGCTCCAATACCCTTAACTTGCTTAAAGGCGGCGACATCTTCCGATAAGATTGCCGAAGCTGTTTCGTTAGCTGTTAATGAGGATAAAACCATTCGAGCTGTACTAGGACCTATCCCTGAAACGCTGATTAATAAACGGTACATTTCTCGTTCCTTTTTGCTATGAAACCCAAACAATGTATGTGCATCTTCGCGGACGGATAAATGTGTAAACAAACGAATCCTTCCTTTATCCGGCAATGCTGAAAAAGTAGTCAATGTAATATGCAGATAATACCCAATTCCGTTTACGTCAATTACAGCGTAAGCCGGATTCTTCTCTTCCAGTACTCCGTCTATGTGTGTTATCATGATGAATGTTTTTGAATAAAAATATTTGAGCAAAGCTACAAGAAATAAAATAAAATCCACTAAACAGAATTGTATATATGGTTTAAAAAGGTATGTAGGCAATTTTTTTTTAAATAAACCGTTTA
Organism: Flavobacteriales bacterium; assembly: GCA_026993705.1. Taxonomy (GTDB): domain Bacteria; phylum Bacteroidota; class Bacteroidia; order Flavobacteriales_D; family Parvicellaceae; genus S010-51. Next base: position 9,480 of record JALWSJ010000371.1, on the reverse strand, counting down.
CATAAAAAAGTTTTATATGAAAAGAAGTAAATTTATAAAAAAGTCTTGTGCTTTTGTAGGGGTTAGTATTATTGCTCCGGGGTTTTTATTAGAGAGTTGTAAAAAGAAATCATCATCTTCCGGTCCTAATGTGAATTTTGATATAGATTTAACAGCAACAAAGTATCAATCATTGAATACTGTTGGACATTATGTGTATAAAGACGGAGTAATAGTAGCTCATACATCTAATGGTTTTATAGCCTTATCAAAAGCTTGTACTCATCAAGGTTGTGATGTTACGTATAGTCTAAGTGCAAATGATTTTCCTTGTCCTTGCCATGGAGCGATTTTTACTGATACCGGTTCTGTTCATAGTGGACCGGCTAACAAATCATTGAAGAAATATACTGTAACGAAAAACGGAAATATTTTAACCATTTCAGGTTAAATGCATTTTTTGACTTTGTGTTAGAGCTTCGCTTGTGGATTTAAGGCAGTATTTTGATTTCTATAGCGGGTGCTGTGTAAAGATAATATTCATCGTCTAAAGAAACTAAAACTAACTTTCTATACACTCATTCCACTTGCGTTAGGGATAGAACGGCGTGTTTGAACTCCTTTTTGCCCTCCTCCTTTTGAGGGCAAAAAGAGTGAGTAGTGATAGCCTGACCATTACGGCGTTAAAAAGAGGTGTAGCGACAGCTACACCTCTTTTTAACGCCGTAATGGGAACGCCCAAATCATGAAGTTAAAAAGATAAATAAACGATATTATTGTGAGTGATATATAAGGAAGGGATAGTATTAATTGTTAATATTTTTTTAGTTGTTTCTATGTACCAAAATGATAACATTCTATAAAAGAGGAGATTTCCTAAAAAAAAAGACAGTAAAAAGTTGTGAACAAAAAAAAATAAATTACCTTTGCAATCCCTAAAACATTTTATGGGGTAAAAATCAATTAGAAAGAAAATAAATATTATGCCAACTATTCAACAGTTAGTTAGAAAAGGAAGGACAACAAAACCGCAAGTTAGTAAGTCGGCGGCTTTGGATTCGTGTCCGCAAAGAAGAGGGGTTTGTGTAAGGGTTTATACCACAACGCCAAAGAAACCAAACTCAGCCATGAGAAAAGTAGCAAGGGTTCGTTTGACCAACGGTAAAGAAGTGAATGCTTATATCGGTGGTGAGGGACATAACTTGCAAGAACACAGTATTGTGTTAGTTCGTGGAGGAAGAGTGAAAGATTTGCCGGGGGTTAGATATCATATTGTTCGTGGAGCATTAGATACTGCCGGAGTAGAAGGTAGAACGCAAAGACGTTCGAAATATGGTGCAAAAAAACCAAAGAAAAAATAATAAATAATTAAGGTAATTAAATCATGAGAAGAAGAAAGGCGAAAAAACATATCATTTTACCGGATCCTAAGTTTAATGATGTTCAAGTAACGAAATTTGTAAACAACTTAATGCTTGACGGAAAGAAAAGTGTTGCGTTTAAAATATTTTACGATACTATTGACATCTTGAATGAACGTTCTGAAGAAGAGAATGGATTGGAGATATGGAAAAAAGCTTTAGTAAACGTTACACCAGGCGTTGAAGTTAGGAGTAGAAGAGTTGGAGGAGCTACTTATCAAATACCTTCACCTGTAAGAGAGTCAAGAAAACATTCTTTAGCGATGAAGTGGTTAATTGGGTTTGCTCGTAAGAGAAACGAGAAGTCGATGAGTCAAAAGTTGGCAGGTGAAATATCTGCGGCGGCCAAAGAAGAAGGTGCCGCTTTTAAGAAAAAAGAGGATATGCACAGAATGGCAGAGGCTAATAAAGCGTTTTCGCATTTTAGGTTCTAATTGAGTTTTATAAAGTAATTATTAGTATATAGCAAAATGGCTAAAAGAGATTTAAAATACACAAGAAATATAGGAATTATGGCTCATGTTGACGCCGGAAAGACGACAACGACAGAGCGTATTCTGTATTATACCGGAGTTTCACATAAGATAGGTGAGGTGCACGATGGTGCGGCTACAATGGATTGGATGGAGCAAGAGCAAGAAAGAGGTATTACTATTACTTCGGCTGCAACTACCGTTTTTTGGAATTACTTAGGAGAAGAGTATAAGGTTAATATCATTGATACTCCGGGACACGTTGACTTTACGGTTGAGGTTGAACGTTCTTTACGTGTATTGGATGGTGCTGTTGCTTTATTTTGTGCGTCTAGTGGGGTTGAGCCTCAGTCTGAAACAGTATGGAGGCAAGCGGATAAATATAAAGTTCCAAGAATTGGGTTTATTAATAAAATGGATAGAATTGGAGCTGATTTCTTTGGTACTATCCAACAAATAAAAGATAGATTAGGGGCTAATCCAATTCCTGTTACGATACCTATAGGTGCTGAAGATGACTTTGTAGGGTTGGTTGATTTGATAAAGATGAAAGCTTATATTTGGGATGGTGATGATAATGGAATGTCGTTTGAGGTTACTGAAATTCCTGATGATTTGGTTGAAGAAGCGAATGAATGGAGAAATACCTTGATAGAAGCGGTAGCGGAGAGTGATGATGCGTTGATGGAAAAATTCTTTGAGGACGCTGATTCTATTACAGAGGAAGAAGTGTTGAAAGCAATTAGAATTTCAACTATAAATATGTCTATAAATCCAATAATTTGTGGGTCTGCGTTTAAAAACAAAGGTGTTCAAACATTATTGGATTACGTGATGGCTTTTTTACCTTCGCCTGTTGATATTGAGGCAATTGAAGGGACTTCACTTGATGGAGATGAAAAGTTGTTGAGAAGACCAACGAATAGTGATCCAATGGCGGCTTTGGCATTTAAAATTGCTACTGATCCATTTGTAGGTAGATTATGTTTCTTTAGAATGTATTCCGGTGTGTTAGATGCTGGGTCTTATGTTTTAAATTCTAGAACGAGAAAGAAAGAGCGTATTTCTAGAATTTTCCAAATGCACTCAAATAAACAAAATGCTTTAGATAGAATCGAAGCAGGAGATATAGGTGCAGGTGTAGGGTTTAAAGATATTAGAACCGGTGATACTTTGTGTGATGAAAAGTCCCCAATTGTATTAGAGTCAATGGAGTTCCCTGATCCGGTTATCGGTTTAGCTATTGAACCTAAAACCAAAGCTGATGTTGATAAATTAGGGGTAGCACTTGGTAAGTTGAGTGAAGAAGATCCTACTTTCCAAATTCGAACCGATGAAAGTTCAGGTCAAACGATAATCTCAGGAATGGGTGAATTACACCTTGAAGTGTTAGTTGACCGATTAAAAAGAGAGTTTAAGGTAGAGGTAAATGAGGGAGCTCCTCAGGTTAATTATAAAGAGGCTATTACTAGACCAGCTAATCATAGAGAAGTTTATAAAAAACAATCGGGTGGTCGCGGTAAGTTTGCAGATATCGTTGTTGAAATTAAACCTAGAGAAGACGGCAAAGAGGGGTTAGAGTTTATTAATCAAGTAAAGGGTGGGAATATTCCTAGAGAGTTTATACCAAATGTAGAAAAAGGTTTTAAAGAAGCAATGAAGAATGGGGTTTTGGCTGGATATCCAATGGATAGTATGACCGTTACGCTTCTTGATGGTTCTTATCACCCTGTTGATTCAGATGGGTTATCTTACGAATTATGTGCTAAAATGGCATATAGATCTGCTGCACCAGCTTGTGGAGCGGTTATTCTTGAGCCTATCATGAAATTAGAAGTGGTAACACCTGAAGAAAACATGGGAGACATCGTTGGAGATTTAAATAGAAGAAGAGGTCAGATTGAAGGCATGGATGATAGAAATGGAGCTAAAGTGATTAAAGCTACTGTTCCCTTATCTGAGATGTTCGGATATGTAACTTCATTAAGAACAATGTCATCAGGTAGAGCTACCTCTACAATGGAGTTCTCTCACTATGCAGAGTGTCCAAAAGGTATTGCTGATGCAGTTATCGCTAAAGCCAAAGGTCAAGTAGAAGCATAATTACTAATATAGAATTTAGACAAAATGAGTCAAAAAATCAGAATAAAATTAAAGTCATACGATCATAATTTGGTTGATAAATCAGCTGAAAAAATCGTTAAAACAGTTAAGACAACCGGAGCAATGGTTAGTGGTCCAATTCCTCTACCAACAAATAAGAGGATTTTCACTGTATTGAAGTCTCCACACGTTAATAAGAAAGCTAGAGAGCAATTCCAATTATGTTCGTATAGAAGATTATTGGATATTTATAGTTCTTCATCAAAAACAATTGATGCTCTTATGAAGTTAGAGTTACCAAGTGGAGTTGAAGTAGAAATAAAAGTATAATCATAAATAAAATAAACAAATGGCTGGTATCATAGGCAAAAAAATAGGGATGACTAGCGTATTCAGTACCGATGGTAAAAATATACCATGTACGATTGTTGAGGCAGGACCTTGTGTTGTTACACAGATTAAGTCTCAAGAAAAAGATGGATACGATGCGATTCAAATCGGATTTGGAGAGAAAAAAGAAAAACAGACTTCTAAAGCTTTAAGAGGGCATTTTAAGAAGGCTAATACAACTCCTAAACGTAAGTTAGTTGAGTTTTCTTCTTTTGATAAGGAGTTAAACTTGGGTGATGTTATTAAAATTGATGATATATTCGTAGAAGGAGAATATGTGGATGTTGTTGGAACATCTAAAGGAAAAGGTTTCCAAGGTGTAGTTAAAAGACACAATTTTAGAGGAGTTGGGGATGCAACTCACGGACAACATAATAGATTAAGAGCTCCTGGTTCAATTGGAGCAGCTTCTTATCCTGCAAGAGTTTTTAAAGGTATGAAAATGGCTGGAAGAACTGGAGGAGACAGAGTTAAAATAACTAATCTTGAGGTAGTAAAAGTTCTTGCTGAAAAAAATATAGTTGTAATTAAAGGCGCTATACCAGGAGCTAAAGGATCATTTGTAATACTTGAGAAATAATGGAATTAGCAGTATATAACACAGAAGGTAAAGCTACAGATAAAAAAATAGCATTGAATAATTCTATTTTTGGAATTGAACCAAGTGAACATGCCGTTTATTTGGATGTTAGACTTTATTTAGCCAATCAGCGTCAAGGTACGCATAAGGCAAAAGAAAGAGGAGAAATCACTGGAAGTACCCGTAAAATAAAGAAACAAAAAGGAACAGGTACAGCTCGTGCCGGTAGCATTAAAAATCCTTTGTTTCGTGGTGGTGGGAGAGTGTTCGGTCCAAGACCAAGGAATTATAGCTTTAAATTAAACAAAAAATTAAGAAAAGTTGCTCGTGCATCTGCCCTTACTTATAAAGCTATTGACAATAAAATTACGATTCTTGAAGATTTTAATTTTGACTCACCTAAAACAAAAAACTTTGTTTCATTGTTGGATAATTTAAAACTTTCTGACAAAAAAACATTATTTATTGTTGCAAATGAGGAAAGAAATGTATATTTGTCTTCCCGAAATATTAAAAAGGGTAAAGTAATTTCTGCTGACAAGTTAAATACTTACGATATTCTAAATGCTGATACGTTGGTTTTGGCAGAGGGAGCAGTAGAGAAAATTGAAAATTTATTTAACGATTAAGAAAATGCAAGATATTATTAAAAGACCAGTCTTGACTGAAAAGTCTAACTTGCTAAGTGAGAAGAACAATGCTTACACTTTTATAGTAGATAAAAAATCAAACAAGATAGAGATAAAAAACGCCATCGAGAAATTGTACAATGTTGCTGTTGACTCTGTGAACACAATGAATTATGGTGGTGGGAAAAAGAAAATGAAACAAACAAGTCGAGGTATTTCTTATCAACGTAATCCGCTGTATAAAAAAGCGATTGTTACTGTTGCTGAAGGAGATGTCATTGATTTGTATGAAAACATTTAAAACAACAGAAATTTAATTTAAAATGGGATTAAGAAAATTAAAACCAATCACACCAGGGCAGAGACATAAAATAGCTGATGATTTTTCTGACGTTACTAAAAGTTCTCCAGAGAAGTCTTTGGTTAAAGGGTTGAAGAAGTCCGGTGGTAGAAATAATACTGGGAAGATGACCATGCGATATATTGGTGGTGGTCACAAGAAAAAGTATCGTGTTATCGATTTTAAAAGGGATAAACAAGACGTGCCTGCAACGGTTAAATCTATTGAGTATGATCCCAATAGAACTGCAAGAATTGCATTGTTGTATTATGCTGATGGAGAGAAACGTTATATCGTTGCTCCAGAAGGTTTAAAAGTAGGTCAAACTATACTTTCAGGCAGAAAGGCAACACCTGATGTTGGTAATGCTATGTATCTTAGTGATATTCCTTTGGGGACAGTTATTCATAATATTGAATTATTTCCAGGAAGAGGAGCTGCTCTTGTTAGAAGTGCCGGAGCTTACGCTCAATTGAATGCTCGTGATGGTAAGTATGCTATTATTAAATTGCCTTCTGGTGAAGTTAGAATGATTTTACAAACTTGTTTAGCTACGATAGGTTCTGTATCTAATTCTGAACATAGTTTAACTCGTTCAGGTAAAGCAGGACGTAGTAGATGGCAAGGAAGAAGACCTCGAGTTAGAGGAGTTGCAATGAATCCTGTAGATCATCCAATGGGTGGTGGTGAAGGTAAATCTTCCGGAGGTCACCCACGTTCTAGAACCGGATTACCTGCTAAAGGATTTAAGACGAGAAGTAAAACAAAAGCATCTAATCGCTTTATAATTTCAAAAAGAAAAAAATAAGAAATGGCAAGATCATTAAAAAAACCACCATTTGTACATTATAAACTGATAAAAAGAGTTGATGAGGCTCAAGAGTCTGGATCTAAAAGTGTTATAAAAACGTGGTCTAGAGCTTCTACTATTACTCCAGAGTTTGTGGGGTTAACTATCGCAGTTTATAATGGTAAAAAATTCATACCTGTATATGTTACTGAAAATATGGTAGGTCATAAATTAGGAGAATTTTCACCGACTCGTACTTTTAGAGGTCATGGTGGTAAAAAAGATAAAGGAAGAAGATAAACGCTCTAAAAGTTTAAAGAAATGGGAAAAAGAAAAAGAGAAACTGCTGATATTAAGAAAGAATTAAAGAGCAGAACAGCCATAGCGAAGTTAAATAACTGTCCTACTTCACCTAGAAAAATGCGTTTAGTTGCAGATTCTATCAGAGGTGAAAATGTGTATTCAGCATTAAATATCCTTAAGTTTAGTCCAAAGGAAGCTTCAAAACGATTGGAAAAATTATTGTTGTCAGCTATTAATAATTGGGAACAAAAAAACGAAGATATAGATGCTGCAAATGCTGGATTAATCGTAAGAGAAGTGTTTGTGGATAGTGCTAGAATGATGAAGAGAATCCAACCTGCTCCTCAGGGGAGAGCTCATCGTATTAGAAAGAGATCTAACCATGTTACAATAGTAATTGATAAAACGAATTAAAAAGACAAGATTGATGGGACAAAAAACAAATCCAATAGCAAATAGATTAGGATTCATAAAAGGATGGGACTCTAATTGGTACGGTGGAAATGATTATTCTGCTAAGATTGTTGAAGACGATAAAATTCGTAAGTACATAGGAACTCGTTTGAGAAAAGCAAGTGTTTCTAAGGTTATTATTGAAAGAACTCTTAAACAAGTTATTATAACTATTAACACTGCTCGCCCTGGTGTTATAATCGGTAAAGGAGGTTCAGAAGTTGACAAACTTAAAGAAGAGTTAAATAAGTTGACTGGTAAAGAAACTCAAATTAATATATTTGAGATTAAAAGACCGGAATTGGATGCACAATTGGTTGCAGATAGTATAGCTAGACAAATTGAAGGAAGAATTTCTTTTAGAAGGGCAATAAAAATGGCTATTGCTTCTTCTATGAGAATGGGGGCTGAAGGAATTAAAGTTAAAATTTCCGGTCGATTAAATGGTGCTGAAATGGCACGTTCTGAGCAATACAAAGATGGTAGAACTCCATTACATACTTTTAGGGCTGATATTGATTATGCTTTATCTGAAGCTCATACCACTTACGGAAGAATTGGTATAAAAGTTTGGATCTGTAAAGGTGAAGTTTATGGTAAAAGAGATTTATCACCAAATTTCGGTATGTCTAAAGGAGGCTCAAAAAGAGGAGCTGGTAAGAGGAAAAGAAATTAATAGAAGCAAAAAAAAGATTTAAGTAATGTTACAACCAAAAAGAACAAAATACAGAAGAGTTCAAAAAGGTAGACTGAAAGGATTGGCTCAAAGAGGTAGCCAGATTTCTTTTGGATCTTTTGCAATTAAAACAATGGATGAAGGTTTTATTACTTCACGTCAAATTGAAGCTGCTCGTATAGCTGTTACTAGATATATGAAAAGAGAAGGAAAAGTCTGGATTAGAATATTTCCGGATAAACCTTTGACTTCTAAACCTGCTGAAGTAAGGATGGGGAAAGGAAAAGGAGCTCCCAGTCATTGGGTTGCACCTGTTAAACCTGGGAGAATTATGTTTGAGTGTGATGGTGTTCCTTATGATGTTGCTAAAGAAGCAATGAGATTAGCAGCACAAAAGTTACCTGTAAGAACCAAATTTGTAGTACGTAGAGATTACGAATAAAATATTAGTTATGAAAGCATCAGAATTAAAAGATTTGAGCACATCTGATTTAAATGAATTATTAATTGAGAATAAATCGACTTTATCTAAATTAAAAATTAATCATAAAATCGCTGAATTGGAGAACCCAATTCAAATTAGAGATACAAGAAAGACGATTGCTCGTATTAATACCGAATTAAGAAGTAGAAATCTTCAAGTAGCAAAATAGTTATGAGAAACTTAAGAAAGGAAAGAGTAGGGATAGTTACAAGCAACAAAATGGATAAATCTGTTGTTGTTTTAGTAGAAAGAAAAGTAAAACATCCAAAATATGGTAAGTTTATGAAAAAATCTACTAAATTTGTAGCCCATGATGAAAAAAATGACTGTAACGAAGGTGATACAGTTAGAATAATGGAAACTCGACCATTAAGCAAGAGAAAAAATTGGAGATTGGTAGAAATAGTTGAAAGAGCTAAATAAAGATTTACAATGATACAACAAGAAAGTAGACTGTCTGTAGCTGACAATAGTGGAGCTAAAGAAGTGCTTTGTATAAGAGTTTTAGGAGGAACAAGAAGAAAATACGCATCTGTTGGTGATAAGATTGTAGTTACTATTAAAAGTGCTATACCATCAGGAGGTGTAAAAAAAGGTCAAGTTTCACAGGCTGTTATAGTTAGGACAAAAAAAGAAGTAAGGAGACCGGATGGATCTTATATTAGATTCGATGATAACGCTGTAGTGTTATTAAATACTGGTGGTGAAATGCGAGGAACGCGTATTTTTGGACCTGTAGCGAGAGAGCTAAGAGAAAAACAATTTATGAAAATTGTTTCTTTAGCTCCTGAAGTATTATAAGTATTAATAAAGGATATGAAGACGAAATTTAAAATAAAAAAGGGTGATACAGTAAAGG
>JALWSJ010000370.1 GCA_026993705.1 Flavobacteriales bacterium | reverse complement strand
AAACAACAGGATTCCATCTCTATATTCTTTTAAAAGAGCTTTAAACTCAGGGTATTTTTTTTCTAATTGTGTCTTTTCGTAAGCTATCAATTTGTTCGCTGCGTATTGTTCATATATTTTATTGATTTCATCAAAAGACATTGATTTGTTTCTGCCACGTGAAAGAAATTTTATAAACTCCCCTACTTTATAAGATTTACCGGCGAATGAAAACAACTCTTCATTCGTGTTAATGTCTTTTTTATTATAAATATCAAAAAGTAAGGCTCTATTCTCTACAAATCCATATTCTTTTTTCAGGTTATTGATAAATTTTACTCTTGTTTGTTGTGAACGAACATCCCGTTGTATTTTATGTTTCAATTCACTTCTCATCTCTTCCAACGAACCAACCGGCTTGTAGTCCAAACGTTTGATAATATGCCATCCGACAGGTGTTTTTACCGGTTTTGAAATCTGATTATTTTCTTTCAATCCAAAAGCTGCATCATCAAACTCTTTGAATGTCTCGCCTGTATTAATCCAACCTATCTCTCCTCCTTTTCTAGCAGAATTTCTATCGTCAGAGTACTCCCTTGCCAACTCGGCAAAATCAGCTCCTTCTTGTAATTTTTGATAAATTTCATCTGCTTTTTTCTTCAAGTTTTCTTTCTCTACCTCCGGTAAATCTTCTTTCACTCGAACCATAATATGAGCTACTTTCACTTTACCTCTTCCCTTTCTCAAATCTTCTGTTCGTACGATATGATAACCGAACTGCGTTCTAAAAGGTTCTGAAATTTCCCCCACTTTAGTATTGTAGGCTGCATTTTCAAAAGGATATACCATTCTAAACGCTGTAAAATAACCCAAATCGCCTTTATTTTGCTTGGCTGACGGGTCTTCCGAAAATTTAACCGCCGCCTCTGCAAAGGTTATTTTTCCATTTTCGATATCCTTTTTGATTTTCATTATCTTATTGTATGCCTCCAATGTATCTTTTGGCGTAGCTTCTTTAGGTAATTTAATCAAAATATGGCTAGCTCTTACCTCATTCTGCGTACGATAATAAGCCTCTTCTATCAATGCTTCATTGAGGGTTGTATCGACTAAATAAGGACGTTCTAACTGTGCCTTATATCCTGCCAATTCATTTTTGAATTTAGCCGATGTATCCAAGCCCGCATCTTCTGCGGCTTTGACTTTTAATTTGAATTTTTTGAAAAGTTCAATGTATTCGTCAAGCTCATCTTTGGTTGCTGTTTTTTCTTTTTTATTCTTCCAAAAAATTTGTTCAAACTCCGATTTGGTTACTTGTTCATCATCAATCGTCATCAAAACAGAATCGTTTTGCTGAGCTGAAACAGTTCCCCAAACAGAAATACCTACTAACAAACTTACTATTATTTTTTTCATCTTTTTGCTATAATTTTAATCGAAATATGCTTAATTATTTACAAAATCAAATCACTTTTCGTTATCCGAACTCTTAGAAACTAATCTTTCTATAAATTATTGTCTGACTTTACTTTATATTATAATTCGGTGCTTCTCTAGTAATGGTTACATCGTGCGGATGGCTTTCTTTTATTCCGGAATTGGTAATCCTAACAAACTTTGCCGTCTTTAATTTCTCTATCGTTTCCGCTCCACAATAGCCCATTCCCGCTCTCAATCCTCCCACTAATTGCAACATTACTTCTTGTAATTTCCCTTTATAAGGAACTCGCCCCGAAATTCCCTCGGGTACTAATTTTTTTATATCATCTTCCATATCTTGGAAGTAACGATCTTTTGAGCCTTTTTGCATCGCTTCAAGCGAACCCATCCCACGATATGATTTGAACTTACGCCCTTCAAAAATGATTGTTTCTCCAGGAGATTCTTCGGTTCCTGCAAATAATGAGCCCATCATAATAGTATCTGCTCCTGCAGCTATTGCTTTAACCAAATCTCCGGTAAATCGAATACCTCCATCAGCTATAACGGGTACACCAGTTCCTTTAAGACCTTCTGCAACGTTCATCACGGCAGATAATTGAGGAACTCCTACTCCTGCTATAACTCTTGTTGTACAAATAGAACCCGGACCAATGCCAACCTTTACAGCGTCTGCTCCTGCCTCTACCAAAGCAACCGCAGCTTCCGGTGTTGCAATATTTCCTACTACTACGTCTAAATCATGAAAAGAGGCTTTTACTTTTTTAAGCACCTCAACGACTCCCTTTGTATGTCCGTGTGCGGTATCGATAACTACAGCATCTACACCTGCTTTTGCTAAGGCTGTAACGCGTTCGATTGTATCAAAGGTAACTCCAACGGCTGCAGCTACTCTCAATCTTCCAAATTCATCTTTGCAAGCATTGGGATATTCTTTTACTTTTATAATATCTCTAAACGTAATTAAACCTATCAACGTATTATCTTCATCAACAACCGGCAGTTTTTCTATTTTATGTTCTTGAAGTATTTGTTCGGCATCGCTCAAACTCACCCTTCCTTTAGCTACAATCAAAGGTTGTTTAGTCATCACCTTTTCGACCGACTTAGTGTGGTCTTTTACAAAACGTAAATCTCTGTTAGTGATTATCCCGACTAATTTATCATGCTCATCAACAACAGGGATTCCTCCAATTTTGTTTTCTCGCATCAACCGCAAAACATCGCTTACTTTTTTGTCTATCGTTACAGTAATGGGGTCAAGAATCAAACCGCTTTCCGAACGTTTTACTTTTCGTACTTCGTTGGCTTGTTGCTCTATGGTCATATTTTTATGCACCACTCCTATTCCTCCTTGTTGAGCTATGGAAATTGCCAAAGCACTTTCGGTTACTGTATCCATTGCGGCTGAAATAATCGGCGTATTTAAACGTATATTTCGTGTGAATTGCGATGATAAATTCACCTCCCTTGGTAGGACTTCCGAATAAGCGGGAACTAACAACACATCGTCGTAAGTAAGCCCTTCGCCAATAAATTTACTTGATAACATAGCTAAAGATTTGAATTTTAAATTCCTGCAAATGTACTAAGAAGTTGTTTAACCGCTAACTATTCTTTTAGAAATTGCTCCTTTTATTTTACTTTTTATATTTTTTAACAATTTGAATGCTATCTTCAATCAATTTTACACTTGCGTTAGGGATAGAAACGGCATCCTTTTGCCTGCTTGCCTTTATGGCAGGCAAAAGATATAGTGG
>JALWSJ010000369.1 GCA_026993705.1 Flavobacteriales bacterium | reverse complement strand
ACCGAAAAAATCGGACTGCAAAGATAATATATACAAATCTTTCCTGCAAACTTTTTTTTATTTTTTTTAGTAATGTATGTTTTTTAAATAATCAACATCTAAAATCTTAACTTTCCTCCCTTGAGTTTCGATTATTTTATCCGCCTTAAACTCACTTAACACACGTATCACAGACTCAGGAGCCGTACCAACCATATTGGCTAAATCTTCTCTTGACAAAGCAAATAAATCTTGATTATCCTCTTTATATTTACCGGCTATTTTAACTAACGAATCTGCTACACGCTTACGAACCGAATTGTAGGCATACTTCAACAACTCTTCTTCTTTTTCCATTACATTTCCGGAAAGTAATTTAATGAATTTCATGGAAACATCTTTATTGGTATTCACCAATTTATTAAAATCATCCTTTGAAATAACATTAATTTCCGAATCTTCGAGTGCCATTGCCGAATCTTGATATTCGCAATCTTTCAATAAAGGCAGGTAACCTAAAAAATCACCTTTACCAAAAACACCTGTTATCAACTCCTTCCCTCCTTCGTTGGTTTTAAAAGTCTTTACTTTTCCCTTAGAGATATAAAATAAAGCATGAGGAAAATTATCTTCCAAATAAAGCATCTCACGCTTTTTTAAATGTTTCGTTTTATGACTTTCTGATAACTCTTTTAATGCTTCATTTCCTCGAGCTTCATTAAAAAAAGAAGTTAAATTGTCTTCAGTATCTTCTTTTAAAGACTTTTTCACATTTTCAGTCTTCTTCAATCTTATTTCAATGGCATTCAATAAGTCTGACTCCTCAAATGGCTTAATTAAATAATCATCTGCTCCTTGGTTCATCCCCTTTCTCAGGTCGCCCATCTCTGCTTTTGCCGTAAGAAAAATAAAAGGAATATTGCTTGTTTCAGGATTTTTACTTAATAAATACAACACACCATACCCATCCAATTCGGGCATCATGATATCGCAAACAATCAAATCAGGATGCTGTTCTTGTGCTATCGCTACGCCAACTTTGCCATTTTCTGCTGTAATTGTATCATAGCCTGCCAACTCAATGATTTCGGCTATATTCTCTCTCATACTCAGGTTATCGTCTATAACTAGTATTTTTTTCTTCATCTATTATTTTTAGATTTTCGATATTGATTGGGTTGGTAAACTTACCGTAAAAACTGTTTCCTCTTCCGGTTTGCTTACAAAGGTAATCTCTCCGTTTAAAAGTTCAACATATTTTTTAACAATATTTAACCCTAAACCGGTTCCTTCTATATTAGTAACGTTTTTAGCTCTAAAAAAGCGTTCAAACATTTTCTTTTGCTCTTCTTGCGGAACCCCTATACCATGATCGGTTACTTGAATAATTAAAGCATACTCATCTGCCTTGGTTTCCAATAAAATCTCGCCATTATCATAGGAATACTTAACAGCATTTGAAAGAAGATTTAAAGTAATTTTACGCATCAAATTTGGGTCACAAACAACTGTATCCAAACCCGAATGCTTATAACTCATCCTTTGCCCTCGCCTTGCTATAGACTGCAATTCATCAGCTATATCTCCGCATAAGGCTCCTACTTTTACTTCTTTATATTCTACTTTTATTATCCCCTCTTCTACTTTCGATATAGAAAGCACATCGTTTAGAATCTCAGTTAAAGAACTTACCGTTGACTTGATTCTGTTTATGTGTTTATCTCTTCTGTCTTGTTGTTCTTCTTTTGTATATTTAGAAAACAAGGTTGCAGAGGAATAAATGGCACTCAATGGCGTTCTAAATTCATGAGAAACCATCGATACAAATCTGGATTTTAATTCATTTAATTCCTTTTCTTTCTCCAGTGCTTTTCTTATTTTTTCTTCAGCCTTTTTCTCCTCTGTTATATTTTTTTCAACCACCAATATTCGCTCAATTGTTCCGTCATTTTCCGGCAATGGAACAGCATTTATTTGATAAAAATTATTAGCGGATTCAACTTCAAACCCTTGTTCTACCCCCTCAAAAACTTTTTCTAATCGTTTTTTTATGGTTGTTGCTATTTCCGGCTTTAATCTAGTAAGGTAGTTACTTCCCACTAACTGCGTACTATCAATTCCTAATTGAAACAATTCTTGACCGGCAACAAAAATATAATTCAACTCCTTATCAAAAACATTGATTGTCCCTTTCGGAAAATTTCGTGCTATCTGGTTAAATAATTGATAACTATTTTTTAATTCTTTTGTTCTGTTTTCAACTTTTTCCTCCAATTGTTCATTCAACCTCAAAATTTCATCTTCATTTCTTTTACGCTCTGTTATATCTACAACAAAGGCCAAGATTACCATCTCATCTTTTTCATTATTGAAATGACTCAATGATATTTCTACCGGAAAAACACTCCCATCTTTACGTTCTCCATAAAGCGTTCTACCCACACCTAATTTCCTTACCGACGGCTGATTAACGTATGTTTCAGTATGATGCTTATGTGATGACTTATGTTTTTGGGGAATAACAACTTCAATGGATTGCCCTATCAATTCTTCTTCATCTTTGTAGCCAAACATATTGATAAAACTCTTATTCACTAGCTCTATCTTTCCGTTTTGATTACTTAAAAGCATTCCTTCTTTCGCGTTTTCAAATAGACTTTTGTAGATTGACGTCGAAAATTCCATATTTCATATTTTTCTACCTTATAAAAAAGCAGAGTATTCTTAAAAACAAAAAAAGGGATGCAGATTAACTGCATCCCCGAAAAAATCAGTTACTTTATAAAAAGCAACTATTTATTTGACTACCCCGACACAAAGGTAATACTTTTATCACATTCACGAACAAAAAGCACAAAAATTAGACTAACATACGTTTTTTATATATTTTACAAAATTGGAACATAATAAAACATACAAATTCACTCCTTAATTGATGCGTGATTATTATTTTTCACCTCAAAAGCATTAAAATTTATTCCTAAATCCTTCAAAATTGTTGGAACTTTAGTCAAATTGGTATCCGTTATAAAAGTTTGCCCCAAATTATTATTCGCAATAAGCTTTAATATATAACTAACCCGACTATCATCTAACTTATCAAAAATATCATCCAATAATAAAATCGGTGGAAAACCTTTCTGCAGTTTTATATATTCAAACTGAGCTAATTTAAGAGCTATCAAAAAAGATTTTTGTTGCCCTTGAGAAGCAAACTTTTTCAATGAATATTCCCCCATGATTTTAAATTCCAAATCATCCTTATGAATACCTTGCGACGTATAGGTCAATCTTCTATCTCGTTCTAAATTATCCGAAAGAAGTTTTTCAAAAGATGAATGATGTAAAGCAGAAGAATAGTTTAAGTCAACCTGTTCGGATTGATTGGAAATATCGCGGTAGAATTGATTAAACACCGGAATAAAATCATCAAGAAAATCCTTTCGGGTATTATAAATCCTCGTCCCCTTGTCCATCAGCTGAAAATCAATCACCTCAAGCAAATCCGGATTAAAACTCCCCCGTTCCGCCATCTGTTTCAACGTAGCATTCCGATTATTCAATAATTTATTATACCGAATCAAATCATCTAAGTACCTCCGGTTAAATTGAGAAATCAAGCTGTCCAAAAATTTACGTCTAAGCTCACTACCTTCCAAAATCAAGTTACTATCGTAAGGCGTAATCAAAACCACAGGAAATTTTCCAATATGCTCCGCTAACTTAGCATAATTCTTTTTATTCAGTTTAAATTGCTTTTTCGTCCCTTTCTTCACCCCGCAATACACGTTAAACAATTCACCTTTCAACTCAAAAACACCTTGATTTACAAAAAAAGGTTCTCCAAATTTAATATTCTGACTGTCAATGGAATTGAAATAACTTTTCGTATAAGAAAGATAATAAATCGCATCCAACAAATTAGTTTTCCCTTCTCCATTATTCCCCAAAAAACAGTTAACAGAAGCATTTAAGTCCAACGAAATATCATCGAAATTTTTAAAATTTATAAGAGACAGATGAGAAAGATTCATAATAAGAGCAAAAATAAGCATAAAAATACAACCAATAACATCCGAATAAAGATTTCATTTTGGGCGTTCCCATTACAGCATTAAAAAGCAGTTCCGTTTTACTCCACTTCTTTTTAACGCCGTAATGGTCGGGCTATCCGTTATATCTTTTAGGTTGCATATATGCAACAACCCAAAAGGATGCCACTTCTATCCCTAACGTGTGTAAAATGAGCGGTAAGAAAATGATTTTCAGTTTCTTTAGACAATGAAAAAAATCTTTGCATAGCACCCGCTATGGAAATATTTTTTGAAGAAGGATAAAGGAAATAAAAACATTTTATGGTGCTCATTTTACACAGGTTAGGGATTCGATCCCTAACGCAAGTATAATGAGTGCATAAAAAGTGAATTTTAGAATTCTTAAATAATAAAGATGTTTAAAACAACTCATAGATTTTCATCAATAACATTATTTTTTGTCACCCATCTAATTGTTTGGTGTTACCTTTGCAATTCGAAAAATATATCATTTTTAATTCAGAACAAAAGCACATGAAAAAAATATTTTACCTAAGCACCTGCGACACCAACAGAAGAATCATGAAAGAAATAGGCGTGGACAATAGTTGGGAACAACAAGAAATTAAAACAAATCCCTTAACAGAAAAACAATTAGAAGAATTGAAAGAAAAGGTTGGCAGTTACGAAAACCTATTCAGCAAACGAGCTATCAAATACAGAACACTTGGCTTAAAAGAAAAAAATCTAACCGAAGAGGATTACAAACAATACTTACTAGAAGATTACACCTTTTTAAAACGACCGGTAATCGTTATAGACAATGAAGTATTTGTAGGAAATTCCAAAAAGACAGTTGAAGCCGTAAAAGAAAAACTAGGGATATAAGCACTATGCAAAAGAACATAAAAGCACACCTTGCTTTATTTTCAGTAAACCTAATCTACGCGTTAAGCTATGGTTTTTCAAAAGACGTGATGGCTGATTATCTTCCATCTTTTACTTTTATTTTGTTTCGTGTTTTGGGAGCAACCTTACTATTTTGGTTGCTTTTTTTAAAAACCGAAACCATAGCTAAACAGGATTATATAAAATTTGCCATTGCAGGATTATTTGGTGTTGCGGCTAATCAATTGATGTTTTTTGAAGGGTTACACCATACCTCAACCATCAATGCTTCAATCATAATGGTCAGCACTCCTATTTTAGTGTTGGTATTCTCTGCTATTTTATTAAAAGAACGTATCTCTGCAAAAAAAATAGCAGGAATTTTTATTGGATTAGCGGGTGCGATTTCGTTAATAGCTTTTAAAAATCAATCATCATCGGGGGAAGCTACCTTTTATGGTGATTTCTTAATTTTCATGAATGCAAGTTCCTATGCTCTCTATCTTGTTTTAGTAAAACCATTGATGCAAAAATATTCTCCGTTTACAGTTATCAAATGGGTGTTTAGTTTCGGGTTACTGTATGTCATTCCTTTTGGTTTATCGCAAGTAGGACTAGCTGATTTTTCAATGCCCTTATCAGCTATATTTAAAGTCTTATTCATTGTGGTGTTTACTACTTTTTTAACTTATCTACTAACAATGTACGCCTTAGACAAGGTGATGCCTACTACTGTAAGTGCTTACGTTTATTTACAACCTGTATTAACGACAATATTCGCCATTGTATTAGGATACGGCAAACCTTCTTTTATTCAATTTTTAAGTGCTTTGGCTATTTTTACGGGTGTTTATTTGGTTAGTTTTTCTTCTGTTAAGCAATCTAAAACATGACTTTTCTTCATTCTTACACTCGTTTGGATTTCCTCATACTTCCTTAAAAAACATCAGCACAATAAAACGGTCATATTCGATGCTTTTCAATATGTAAAAGGTATTGACTACCAATGAAAGAAACGAGAAGGAGTAACGAGTGAAAGTGGAGTGAATACAACTTTTCCTGTGGTGGTGGGGATGTGAAATTCCCTTTTGTTGTTTTAAGGTTTAACTGTCATTTCTATTTAATTACTTGTATGTCAGTAGTTTCCCTTATAAGGGATAGCTTTTTCTATTTTGGGTGTAGAGAGAGCAGGGCTTCTTTTGGGCTTATTTCTTCTTCTTTTTTGGGGCTTTTTGGTTCTTGTTTTTGTGGTTTTGCTCCGCCCTTAAAACCGGCCTAAATGCAAGCGGAATGGGGTGAAGTAGAAAAAGGAAAGAAAAAGAGCGGAAAGCAAGGTGAGAAAAGGGGGTGAGCAGAAAAAGGTGATTGTTGATAACTTTTCGGATTACCATCTTTTTTCAAGTTTATTCTTTTCCGCATTTTGATTGATTGTAATAACTCTTTTTATTTGATCTTGAATTAAATCATACTCGTTTTTAGATACTTTTCCCTGATTTTGTAATTCATCTAAATATGAAAGAGGTGTCTTCATATCTATTTTATTTGTGAAAAGAATTACTTTCTTTTCATACGAAATGAAAAGATATGATTCGTTATTATGAGTGCAACTGATGAACCCTGAACGATTAACACAACCAAACTGATATAAAGTTATATCATTACCTTTAAAAACTACCGCAAAATTAGTGTACTCTTCTTGTGTATGCTGGATAAATTTACTCCATAAAGTCGAATCAATAACTGACAAATTATATAAAGAATCAGGAACACACAACTTATTCAAATTGTATTCTAATCCAATTGTCACACTATTATTGTCTTTCATACAAAAACTTAATGAAAAAACTATTCCAATTACAACAGCTAAAAGAGGAATGTTTGTATTCTTTAATGGGTTGAGATTCCACATATCCTAATTAGGTTTGTATTTCATAACATCTGAAGATTTTGGTGCATTTATTACTTCTTTATATTTTTCTCTTGCTGTACCTCCATCTTTTCCATAAGGTTTTGAGTCAAGTGCACCACTATTAAATTGTTCTCTTGTTTTTAATTCATCTTTTAATACTTCTGTTTCAAAATTTACAGCTTGAAACATTGGACTTTGTCCACTTTGGTTAAATTCAGAATTAGGATCATTTTCAGCATTGTCCTGAGTTTGGTCTAAAATTACCTGATCTGGATTTAAAAAGTGTTTTGGTTCGTGAACCCCAGTAGCATTTTTAAATTCTTCATCGGATGCACCTTCAAAACGAGTACCATCAGTTTCAAAACCTGTGTTAATATACATTTTATGTGTTACTATTCCCTTCTTTTCGCTTGTATGAGATTGAGCAGGACTACCTTGAGTTTTAGAACCAGTTTTATCTTCACGATATTGAAATTGGTCGCTATGAACTTCCATTTGTTTTATTGTTTCTTTTCCAATATCTGTTTTATTTACTTGTGTAATCATATCAACAGTAAAAGGGTCAGGGGTAATTATTTCTCCCTTTTTGTTGGTTGCAGTTATTCCAGTAATATTTCCATCAGAATCCCTATCAATAGTTACTACATTCCCATTTTTATCTACAATAATATTTCCATCAATATCCACAAAGAAAATAGGGTTATTTAAAGCAAAAGCATAAGGAGATATTCCTTGATATTTATCTTTAAACTTATCAGGTGAAGGAGTTCTTATTATTCTTGGGTCATACATTCTTTCCCCCATATTATAAGAGTTTCCAGAGCCTTTTATCTCATCGTCCTTTTCATAATTCATGAACCCATATCTATAATTTCCAACACTCCCACTCCTATCAGCCATCTCCATACCAAAGGGGTAATAATCAGGGGTATCCATTCCAAGTACCGCTATGAGACTTACGTTTTTTGAAGTACAAATATTATCTTTAGTAATTGTAAAATATTCAATTATACGTTCTGTGTGTTTATGAGAAAAGCGTTGTAATCTGTAGAGTACAGAACGAAATACCACTGTATAGAAATGGATGGAATTGGTAAAGTTTTTAACGATTAAAGTTGTTTTAACGATACTCCTTATCGTCTCTACTACAAATCGGACTAGTTCAGCACTATTTGTAATCGTACTATTTACAATTAAAACAAACTGATTTAAAAAATGAGTTAATTGAGGTAGCGAGTTTGATATGTATAAATTTATGCTCAAGTATTCTTTTCTACGACTGTAAATGTAATGAACTTGTTTAAAGTTAACTTACTAAACTACGCGTAAAGCATTATATTTTCTGGACTTCAGCTAATTTTTATTCCATAGCTAATGGCTATGCAATAAAAATGGAGCTTTGCCAGAAAATATAAGCCTTCACGCTCGCTATTAGTCTGTCAACTTTAAACAAGTTCAATAAATAACACTTTAAATGACAACTATTATTGGATATAATAATTATCGTCTAAAGAAACCCAAAACTCACTTTCTTTCAGCCAATTTTGTTCGCGTTAGGGATCATTAAGCGACTGTGTAAAAAACAGTTGAGTTTTGTTGCTAACGTAAAAATATTGACAAATTAATAATCATTTGATTATCAATGTTTTATTTTTACGTTAGTTGGAGTATCCCTAACACATATAAAATGAGCATCATAAAATGTTTTTATTTCCTTTATACTTCTTCAAAAAATATTTCCATAGCGGGTGCTATGCAAAGATTTTTTTCATCGTCTAAAGAAACTAAAACTCATTTTCTTATTGCTTATTTCACATGCGTTAGGAATAGAACGGCGTGTTTAAACTCCTTTTTCTCTCTCGCTGTTCGAGAGAAAAAGAGTGAGTAGTGATAGCCCGACCCCAATTTGCTAAAACAACGTTTCGCGGTAGCGACATGTTGTTTTTTGCAAATTGGGGGAACGCCCAAATCATCCTCTGCTTACTCTTCCAAAATGATTATTTTTCCTTGATAAACGGCTACTACTACACTTTCGGTAAATCCTATTTGGTTTAATTCAGCTTGAAGGTCTTTTGCCTCTTCTTTGTTTGGTAGCACTTTGGAAGCGTATAACACTACTCCGTTCACTTTTATTGGTGTTGGTGTAATACCTAGTTTTGCGAGTGTTTGTTGGTAATTTACCGTTGTTTTGTCTTCAATCATTCCGAGTTCAAGCAAGTAATTGTAATTCTCTGATTTTAAATCAACCGGTAGATATTTTTTGTTTTCTTCGGCTATGTTTTCCAAGTCTTTGATTAATTCATCTTTGGGTTGCATGGCATCTTTTGCGACATTCAGCGGTGGTAACTCTTCTTGGCTGGTGTTACTGGTTACCGTATTATTATTCTCCTTGTTTTCTTCTGTTACAGGTTGCTCTGTTTCATTGTTTTGTGTACTATCTTTTGGTGTAGAATCATTGGTGGACGTTATACTTTTAAAATTAAAAAATTGCTCTCCATTCCCAAAGTTAATTTCTCGTTTTCCTTCATAAAAGGTAAAATCTACCGTGTAGTGTTTAAATCCGTTAAATTGAATTAGGAACTTATCTTTGTCTATCTCAAAGCCTTCGCCAAATACATTGTTTACTTTTACGGTAAAATATCCGGCTTGAGGTACATTCAATGTATAAAATCCATCTTGGTCAGTTAGAGCGGCAAAGGTTTCTCCTTGGGCATTGGTTGCTTCTACCCGTACTCCATTTACTTGAATTAATCCTTTATCGCTAAACTCATCTCTGATAAGACGTACTTGACCGTTGACTTGGTAACTCTCAACATAAGGAACATAATAATCCATATCGGATATCACCTCTATTTCTTGTTCATCGCCTTTAGCGTTGTATAAATTCCCTAAATTAAAAAGTGGTTCAAATGTCAATTTATACGCTCCTTGAGGGATATCTTTCAGTATGATTTCTCCGTTGGTATTGCTTACTAATTCTTGTTCGCTAAAACGAATAGTTTGGTCTGTATTTTTTTTACGATCTCTTGATATGAGCATTTTGATGTTTGAGAGTAATGGCTCGTCTTTGTCGCGAACCCCATTTCCATTCATATCGTTAAAACACAAAATATTTATATCATAATAGCGGATTCTTGGTTGAGGAATATCAAAAGATTTTCCGGCTCCTATATTCATCCCAAAATTACGATGCGTAATAACGCCTTGGTTTTCTTCGTCAGTACTATTGGTGTATAAGTTTGCTCTTAGATTTGCATACCACCCTTTCGGCATCTTGAAATTAAGAGCTGAACTGACAACAAAATTTTGTCGGTTGGAAGGCAATCTTAAAAAGTAAGTCGCATAATTTCGCCAAACAATGTTCTGAGCAAAAAACCTCTTGGTATGATAGACTCTTGCTTGTACGGTTTCATAGTTTACAGGAATATTGTTACTAAAAAAGTTTTGCCCTACAAAAAAATTAGGTCCATAAATATAGTTTGCACTAGCTCCCATATTACGGTTAATGTAGCTTAACCCTAAATTAATCGTTGGTTGCTCCTTAATAATTACATCAGGGGCAAGATGATTTCTAAAATAGGTATAACCGGCTGAAAGACTAGGTGTAAGCATCTGAAATTCATCAAACTTAATCCTAGACAACACAAACAATCCACCAAAATAATTAGCAAAATTCATTGATACCGTATCATCAAGCACAAGTAAGCGATTCAATTCTCTAAACATAGGACCTGCTTCGAGAATGAAGTTACCGGTAATTCTATTTAGGTACGTCAACCGCGAAATGATTTGTCGATTATATGACCCGTTATAATAAGGACTGTAAACGTATCCCGTAGTACTAATATCACTGTATTGTGTTATAAAATTAATTCTACTTTTTTGATTAATCATATAACGCATATATCCATAAATTTTATTAGCAGGTTTGATTCGGATAATGTTAAACTGGTCGTTGCGGGTAGAGCCACCAAACCTAAACTTTTTCCAAACTCCGGTATAGCTTGCCATATAAGAAAAGCCCATTATTGTTGAATCTAAAGGAGTTCCTACACCTTGGTTGTTATCAAAAGTTGAACTCGTGCCTAAAAGCCCAAGACGAATAGTGTGATTTTTTGCAGGAGAAAATAAAGCACCAACCTCAGGCGAAAGTGCTTTGTAATGAATAAAAGAATTATCCTCATACGTACCACCTGCCCACGCTCTGATTTTTTTGAATTGACGACTATACATAAGCGAAGAACTCCACATCGGATAATATTTACCAATGATATAACTCGCACTTATTTGGTCGTTTTTAGTCAGGTTATATTTTGCTTTTATTCCCCAACCCCTTACTGCGTGCATCGTGTTGTTATATATCTCACCTAATTCAGCCTTTAATTTATCTCCCCAGTAATATTGAATACGCATCGTATAATTATAGGGGTTTTGAAAATAGGTTAAAGAATTACGTTGCGGGTACAATAAATTTCTTGCCTGAAATACGTAATCTACACTATGAGGACCTTTGAACAAAATCTCACCAAAAGCTCTTGTGTTTAATTTAGGATGAGTTGCCGAAAGCAAATTATAGATTCTAAAATCTAAATTCAAGGGAGAGTTTTTTTCTTGTCGTTCGTGCCAGTATTGGTTCTCCAAATCTCTAACCCAAATAGTTTGTCGTATCACTCTATCATCGTGTCCTGAAATAGCTTTTATTTTAATAGTGGATTCGTCCCAAATACGTTTGTAATAGTGACGTTTATCTTCGGTAAGCTGAGCACGTACGACTGTATAAGTGAATACCGTATCCGTCTTTGGTGGAACTTTTATAAAGTAATCTTTTTTATTTTCATTGACTTCTACTACATCTAACAATTTCCCTACATCAAATTGAAGATTCAATAATTCTGGTGCATTTCCCTCATTTTTAACGTACACATCAAATGTTACGGATTCAAAATATTCATTGAAGTAAATTGTACTTGTATTTAAGTACAAATCCCATTTTACTTTTAATGGAATCTTTATAAATGTCGTGCCAGAATAGTAGCCTTCTTTTGTTTCCATTGAAGCATCAATAACATATGCCATTCCTCCCACGGCTTCTCTAGGAATGGATAAACGAATAGGTAAATTAATCGTTTCTTTCGGTTTTAAAGTTAACTTCATGGAAGGATCAGCAATTAAATGCCAACCATTGGGAATGTGCACTCGAAAATTTCCCGAAATATCTTTTTGAGTGGTATTGGTTATTTTACAAATATTAAAGTAGATAGAATCGGCACTTTGCTCTACTTTGTGTTTTATAAATGAGATTTCAATATCTCTAACTTCTTGTTGAATAGTATCTTCTGCAATATAATCATCAATAATAGCTGTTGAAGAATCGGACAACTGAGAAGTAATTGGGTTAATCGTTGAACTATCCGAAACCATTGTAGTATCCGCATTTGAATCGATTACAGTAGAAATAGAATCTGAAGGAAGTAAGTTGTTTGTTGAATCGGATAATACAGGTAAATTTTGAGCAACAGAATCTTGTTGAGCAACTGAAACAGACGTCCAAGCAAATACTATTGTAAAAAACAAAAATATCTTTTGTAAAAATTTTACCA
>JALWSJ010000368.1 GCA_026993705.1 Flavobacteriales bacterium | reverse complement strand
GGCGGTAAAAGAGTTAGGCAACATTTCTACACTCAACCTCGAACAAATGGCAATGATTCAACCCCAAGTAGTCGTTTATACAGGGTATTCAGGAGAAGAAAGTAAAATAAGTCAAAAGCTTTCAGCTATGGGAATTTCCAATCTACTCAATTATGACTGGAAAGAAACTCACCCTTTAGGAAGAGCAGAATGGATAAAGTTTTTTGGAGCTTTGTATGACAAAGAACAAGAAGCCAATCAAATTTTTGAATACATAGAGCAAGAATATTTAAAACTAAAAGAACAGCCAAAAGAAAATGAACCACAAATTTTGTTCAATTCTCTGTATAACGGCGTTTGGTACGTGCCTG
Source organism: Flavobacteriales bacterium (assembly GCA_026993705.1). Classification (GTDB taxonomy): domain Bacteria; phylum Bacteroidota; class Bacteroidia; order Flavobacteriales_D; family Parvicellaceae; genus S010-51. Next base: position 2,835 of record JALWSJ010000368.1, on the reverse strand, counting down.
GTGGTGAAAGCTATGTTGCTCAGTTAGTGATTGATGCAGGAGGAATTTACCCATGGGCATCAAACGAATCAACGGGGAGTTTGCCTCTTTCCTTTGAAACAATTGTCAGCGAGGCAGCAGCACCTGATGTTTGGTTAAACTCAAATTTTTCTTCCGTTCAAGAAATGCTACAAGCAGATGAACGATATAGTCTATTTCTAAAGTCAGTTGGAGATAGATTGTATAATCAAAATAAAAGATTAAGCCCTTTAGGAGGGAACGATTATTTTGAAACAGGCGTACTTCGCCCCGATATTGTGTTAAACGATTACATTCAAATGTTTCAAAACAAAGATTGTACAACAAGTGATTTGTATTTTTTTACCAAGCTGAAAGACTGAGTTTGAAAACCAAGAAAACATATGTGCCAATACTGTTTTTTTTATTGATTGTATTGGCTTTTTTATCCTTATTTTTAGGGTCAACATATATTTCTTTCTCGTCAGTAATTAAGCATCTTTTGGGAAACGAGTTGAAAAACCCATCATCGGCTTTTATACTAACCAACTTGCGATTACCACGTGTGCTAACCGCCATTTCCGCTGGTATGGGATTATCCGTATCAGGTTTACTGATGCAAACGTATTTTAGAAACAGTTTGGCAGGACCTTCCATATTAGGAATTTCTACGGGAGCTGGTTTGGGAGTGGCGTTAGTAACAATGTCGGCTTCATTGTTTGGCATTGACTTTTTCTTAAACGGTTATTCACTTACGATAGCATCTGTCTTGGGGTCAATTTTAGTATTGCTGATAGTCTTATTGTTATCCTATCGAATTGGCAGTGGGGTATTGTTATTAATTGCAGGTGTTTTGTTAAGTAGTTTTATCGGTGCTTTTTTAATGATTTTACAATATTTTACTAACCCTGAAGACGTGCAGAAATATCTATTATGGACAATGGGAAGCACAAGCACAACATCTTTATTCGATGCAGTTTTGTTATTGTTTATAGTTATTATTGGTGTTTTTTTTACGTTTTTTTTGATTCAACCACTAAATGCGTTGATGCTCGGAGAAAAATATGCAACTTCGCTTGGTATAGATTTAAAAAAAACAAGATTGTTGATTATTCTTATCACGGGATTATTAACAGGAAGTATAACCGCCTTTTGTGGTCCAATTGCCTTTATAGGTTTGGCAGTACCTCATTTTGTACGTATGAAAAGTACTTCGGCAAATCACAATTTGGTTTTGCCTTATACTGCCTTGGTTGGTGGAATAGCTATGTTAGTTGCCGATGCAATAGCACAAGTTCCATTTTACGATATCCAATTGCCGATAAACGCAGTTACTTCCATTATCGCAGCACCGATTATTATCATGACTATTGTTCAATTAAAATCTGTACGAGATTAGCAAAACGATTGTACATATCAAATCAATAGATGTAGGGTATAACAACGTTACATTGTTGCAGAATATTTCTACTAGCATTCAGCAGGGCGAGTTTATTGTCTTAATGGGAGCGAACGGAGCAGGTAAATCTACCTTATTAAAGAGCATCATGGGGGAGTTACCTTTGCAAAGTGGAGAAGTGTTGCTTTTTGATAAAAAGATTTCTCAGTTTTCTGCCCAAGAAAAAGCACAAGTCGTTGCGATTGTTACGACGGAAAGAAATTTCAATCCTTATCTAACTGTTTGGGACGTACTTTCGATTGGGAGAATGCCTTATCTGAATTTTTTTGCTGAACTAAGACAAGAAGATATTCAAATTATAGAAAGTTATGTTTCGTTATTAGGAATAGGAGATTGGTTGCAAAATAAATTCAACCAGCTGTCTGATGGGCAAAAGCAAAAGGTATTAATTGCTCGTGCTTTTATTCAAGATTCCGATTTGATTGTTTTGGACGAGCCGACAGCTCATTTGGATGTAAAGAACAGAGTAGAAGTCTTTTCTCTTTTACAAAAGTTATCGAAAGACAAAAACAAGGCAATTATCTGTGCAACTCACGAAATAAATATTGCTTTAGATTATTCCGACAGGACATGGTTGATAGATAAACATGCTAATTTTATTGATGATAGTTCAAGCAAATTTAATCAAGAGATTGTTTACTGTAATTTGTTTTAGAAGGCTTTGATTTTTTTTACCGTATAAGAATACTAAATTCGATTTCCTTTACACTTACCTCAACTGCGTTAGGGATAGAACGGCGTGTTTGAACTCCTTTTGTGTTGTTGCATATATGCAACAACACAAAAGAGTGAGTAGTGATAGCCCGACCATTACGGCGTTAAAAAGTAGTGTAGTACAACGAAACTGCTTTTTAACGCCGTAATGGGAACGCCCAAATTATAATTATTAAAAGGAATATCGAAAAGTAGGTTTTTGGATTTTTATTTATAATGTCGTATATTGGGGGACTTAACAATTATATATTATGAAAACCACCTTTTATGCAATTGGGTTCTTTGTTGTTTTGCTTTTAACATCGAACTTTCTACAAGCTCAGAAACCAAAAAATTATCGTATTGAATCAACCGACTCTCGCACGGGACTTCCTTCTATGGTGAAGTTGCAGGAAGATGTTCTCATAGCAGATTTTCAGAAGTGGCTGAAGAAAAATTTTGCGATAGATGAGAATGTTGTGTGGGTACTGAAAAATAAAACAGCAGACCAATTAGGGTATGAACATTATCGGTTTCAGCAGTTTTTTCATGCTACACCAGTTTATGGGGCGGAAATTATAGTACACTGCCAACAAGGAAATGTAATTCGATTTAATGGTTTTTATTTGCCTGAATTGGAAACTTCGGAGATTAACATTTCAAAGGAAGAGGCTTTTGCTATTGCT
>JALWSJ010000367.1 GCA_026993705.1 Flavobacteriales bacterium | reverse complement strand
ATCTGTGGCGTATCATGTACAAATGTCAAGGCAACAATTTTTTACAGTTGGTATGTCGGGAGGAGTGTTGCAAACAAGCATTAATCGTAGTAATTTAATATGGGACGACCAGTATGATGGAAACGGATATAACCCTAATTTACCATCGAATGAAGCGTTAATTCAACCGAATAATGTGTCGTCTGATTTTTCTTTGGGATTTAATTACGTATATAAAGAGAATGAATATGCGGGGAATAAAAAGATATTGTTTGGTGGAGCAGTTCATAACTTAGTAAAAGTAAATGATGCTGTGTTGAGCGATATGAAAAAGAAAAGAAGTTTGCGTTATGTTTTGCATACTCAAATGTCTTTTCCGATAGACGGGACAAACTTAACAATTCAACCATCCGGATTTGTAGCGTTACAAGGGACTTCTCAAGAAGTGTTTTTAGGTTCGAATGTTCGTTATGAATTGAGACAAGCTTCAAAGTTTACAGAATTTGCTACTACGCAGGCGATTACTTTTGGGGTTTTCGCTCGTGAATTGAAGAGTATTGTTGCTTTTGCAGGTTTGCAGATGGATAAGTTTAATATAGGGTTGAGTTATGATATTAATATAAGTGGGTATGCTGTTGCAACAAATGGCAAAGGAGGGTTTGAAATAACATTGAAATATTTAAATTTATCGAAGTTTAAAAATGTATATACACCTGCTCCTCGTTTATAATATGGAGGTGGATTAAAACAAGAAAAATATAAAAGTAAATTATGCGATATTCATTAAAGAGTATTCTATTTATATCTGTTTGGGCAATTTCGTTGTTCAATACAGTTTTAGCACAGAAAAAAGAAATGGTAGCTGCCAAAGAGTTAGAGAACGGAGGTCGGTTCTCCATGGCTTTGCAGTTGTATAAAAAAGCCGAAGCTAAGGATAAATATTTAGCTCCTGAGGAGCGGGTGAACTTGTATAAGTCAATTATCTATTGCAATACTAAATTAAGCGACCTAAAGGCTACGGAAAAGTATTTTGAAAAAATAAAGGGCGAAGAAGCTTTAACTGATAGTTTAGCTGTTAAATATTCAGAAGTATTAAGAACGTTGGGAAAGTTTCCTGCCGCCGAAAAAGAATATTTAGCAGTTGCCAATAAACAGAATGATGCTCGTTTAAAAGCAAATATGTTAGCAACTTTAGATTGGTTTAAAAAATATAGAAATAATATACAGCCCTATAAAATTGCCAGAACCAATATAAAAACGGATGGTTTGAGTATGGGGATAGAAGAATACAAGAATGGCGTGATTATCGGAATGCCTAAAAAGGAAGAGGAGCAAGTGTTTTATAATTTGAGTTTCAGTGAAAAAAAGGATTCTATACATTTTTTAGAACCCGTGTTGTTAAGTAAAAACTTAACAAGCAAGTTCTACGAAGGTTATCCTTCTTACGATGCAAAAAATAAAATTTTATATTTTACTTCTAACTCTTTGTCTAAAACTAAAGTGAAACAAGGAGGAAAAAAAGACAAAGGAAATATAAATCGTTTGAAAATATATAAGTCAGTTTGGGTTGATGGAGATTGGTCGAAAAAAGAAGAATTACCTTTTAATAGTATGGAGTACGATTGCTTACATCCTTCCATATCCGAAGATGGAAACACATTATATTTTACTTCAAACAAAAAAGGAGGGATAGGCGGTTATGATATTTATAAGGTGACTAAACAAGGTGATAAATGGAGTGAACCTGTTAATTTGGGGAGTTTGGTTAATTCAATTGGTGATGAGATGACACCGAAAATTGTAGAGGATGTTTTATATTTTTCTTCTAGAGGCTATTTCGGTTTAGGTGGTAGTGATGTTTTTAAAGTAAATTTAAAAGACAAAGAAGCTAAAATAGAGAATTTGGGTAACCCCGTTAATTCCGAAAAAGATGATTTTGCCTTTATTATAAACAAAGAACACAGAGGGTATTTCTCTACGAATAGAGATTCTAAGAAAGCGGAGGATTTAATTTATAGTTTTGTATATTATCCTGTGAATATTGTTACTGATGCTGAAAACGGTGAAGCGGTTGAGGATATTGATGTTACCATTTTGGCAAAAGTTGACGGAGAATGGAAAGAAGTACATAAACAAAGTACTAATAAAAAAGGGGAATGGCACTTCGATTTTAAAGATGATGTAGATTATAAAGTATTGTTTGATAATTCATACAGAAACTCAAGGGAATTTATTTTACCGGCATCCGGAGATAGAAGTAAACAACTAAAAGAATTGCAAAATGTTGATTTACAAAGAGTATTTATTGATGGATATGTAATTGATGAAGAAACTAAAAAAGGTATTGAAGGAGTAAAAGAAGTCTTATTTGAAGAAAATGAAAATGGTGAGTTTGAAGAAATAGATTCAACATGGACAGATAAAGATGGATACTGGCGTTTTGATGTTGAGAAAAACAAGGTGTATGAGGTAGAAATTCAGCGTGTTGATTATAAACTTGAAAAGATTAAAATAGAACCGATTGGTGATGGTGAGCCACATAGAAAATCGTATGTTTCCGAGTTGAAAATCATTAGAAATCAAGACGATGAAAAAGTATTGGATGCAGAAAATATCTTTTTTGAAGTCAATTCTGCTACGATAACAAAAGATTCATATAAAGTGTTAGACCAAGTAATCGGGTACTTAAAAGCACACCCTTATTCTAAATTAGAAATTGCGGCTTATACAGATTGTACCGGAGATGATGCGTTAAATATGGCATTGTCTCAGCGAAGAGCCGAGGCTTGTGCTAAATATGTAATAAAAGGAATAGGTGGAAAGGCTTTTAGAGTAAGGTCAAAAGGTTATGGAGAAACGAAACCTCTCAATCCTTGTGCTGAACAAGAAGCTAATCCGGAAATAGCAGCAAAAAACAGAAGGGTTGAATTTAAACTAGTAAAGTAATATGAGGAGGGGGGGCTTCTATTTATTGATTTTTGTTTTTTTATTTTCTTGCAAAAAGAAAAAGAAGGAAACAATTATTGAAGGAAGCTTACTCTCTAAAATTGAAAATATCCCTGTCAATGATGTTTGGGTAGGATTGTAAAAAAGGGAGGTAAGTAACGGAAGTTATTCCAATAATTTTAAAAAGGTTGATGAAAATAGATTTTCCAAAAGATATACGTTTTCGTTTATTAAAGGGGGAGGAGATATTGAATATAAATTAATGTTT
>JALWSJ010000366.1:8649-12461 GCA_026993705.1 Flavobacteriales bacterium | reverse complement strand
TTAATAGTCCTCGGGCTTGTAAGCACCAGTATCCATAACGGTCTTAACAAGGAGTTCAATGCTAAGATACAAACGTTAGCTCAAAAACTCAACTGTTTTTCACAGTCGTTTAATAGTCCTTAACGCAGACAGAATAAGGACAAAAACTACTAGGATTTACGTAAAATCACCTCTTGCTCCATTGTACTGTTATTCATTTTTGAACCCAACCAAGCATTCAAATCAAAATAATCTTGTAATACTTTTCTTGATAAATCTTTATGTTGGGATTTGAAACTCTTTATTCCCTCATTATCAATCTTTCCTTTTCTTGCTAACTTTACGATAAAATTTACCACTTCCAATTCAAAATCATAGTTTGGTATTTGTTTGCGAATATGTTTACGAGCTGTTTTTGCCAGCTGTTCTACATATTCATGATTTTGTAATTCCAAATGTATTAGCATATTAAGTATTTCCGAATAACCGTAAATATCCTGACGCAGTCTTTTCTCATTATCGTTTATGATTTCATTTATCCAACGAAGAGCCTCCTTGTAGTATCCATTTCCAAAATAAATGTAAGCAATATTGTAGTAAAACAAAATTCGCTGTTCTTTGTTTATCTTTTCTTTGTATTCTTCTAATCCTTCAATCATTTTTTGCACAACTGTCAAAGCTTCTTTAAACTTCCCTAAATGATCGAGAATAATAACTTGCGTATTACTGCTAAACGTAAATATTTTTAATTGTACATCTATACTGTCAAACCCTCTTTTGTCAGCTAACCCAAGCATAATATCAACCAACTCTTGAGCTTTTATCATATTTCCTATATCGATATAACTGTAAATAAGATGTTTTAAAGTATTCACATATCTCCCCGATAAGTCCATTTTTATCTTTGGATGATTATCCAAAATCGTCAGAGTCTTTTTAAAATTAGGTAGTGCTTTTTCATAATCTCGTACTACGGCACTGCATACGCCTTGTATGTAGTAACAGATAGAAGTTGCTCTTTGAGAAAGAGCTGTATTTTTACCAACAATCAACGGATGTCCGGCAATTTCATTTACTTTGGTTAACTCTTTACTGGATTTATTAAACAGCCCTGTTCTAAATATGGCATTTATCTGCGAAAGCAACATTTGGTATTCGGCTAAATTTCGTAGTTTTTCAATTACCTCCAACTCCTCATCAATAAGATTTTCCAAATCATGATTGAACACCCCTTGCTCATACTCTTCTTCTATTAATTTTTTCTCCCAGCTAATCAGCTCAAACCAATAGTAAAATTTCTCATATTCTTCTGCCTTTTTTTTACTGCGTTTTAGTTGTTTTCTACACGATTTAAAAAGGGCTTTGTTGTAGAGAATTTCTATATTCTTAATTTCTTGCTTCAATAGCGAACCGATTGATTTTTCAGCATAATAGCCTCTTAAACTTTTGAGAATTAAGTTGTACAAATAATTTTTCTCGGACGGTAAGTGCTTTATAAACTTTTCTTCCTTAAACTGTTCTTTTATAGCTTGTTCATTATACTCCTTTTGCTCTCCTATGGCATCAAACAACAGCAAGTAATTTTTATTTCCTGACTGTAAGGAAGCAGACAATTTAAAAAACCTCTTTTCTGATTTTGTCAAGGTTTTTATCAAATCGAATAGTTCGGTAGAAGGTGTCATAGCGAATGTTTTTTATAAGTGTTTTATTAGTTAAACCTCTGTTTTACAATATTTTCCCACCTATTTTAGAAATTTTATTTCTTACGTAAATATAACGAACTTCATAAAGTATTTTATTTCGTTTACATTTCTTCATCTTTCATAACCGGAGACTACGAAAAGAAAATATTCATCATCTGAAGAAACTAAAACTCATTTTCTTTGCACTCATTTAATATGCGTTAGGGATAGAAACGGCATCCTTTTGGTTTGTTTGCTTTATGCAAACCAAAAGATATAGTGGATAGCCCGACCATTACGGCGTTAAAATGTAGTGTAGTGATAACGAAACTACATTTTTATGCCGTAATGGGAACGCCCAAATTCATCAATTCATTCTTACGTGAACTACTTTTTTCGTTTCAAAAAATTCACCGTCAAAGTAATCTTTTATATCGTACAACGTTGGGTTGTGTTTAAAGTTTACTTCGTTCAGTTCCTCATGTAAATCGCCTCCTTTTAGATAAAGTATTCCATTAGGTAAATCATTAAAACTATGCGACTTAAACTTCTTCTTTACCCATGGCACAAAACGATTCATTCGCGTTACTGCCCTACTGACCACAAAGTCAAAATTGCCTCGTACTTTTTCGGCTCGTTGATGCTCTCCGCGAATATTTGTCAACTCTAAGACTTGTGCTACTTCGTTGACTACTTTTATCTTTTTACCGATGGAATCAACCAATAAAAAATCGCTTTCGGGAAACAATATAGCTAATGGAATCCCCGGAAATCCTCCTCCGGTGCCTACATCTAATATTTTGGTATTCGGCTTAAATTGAATGACTTTTGCTATGGCTAGCGAATGCAGAACGTGCCGTTCGTAAAAATTATCGACATCTTTTCTACTAATTACATTGATTTGTGCATTCCAAAATTGATACAACTCGCCTAATTGTTCTAATTTTTGATACTGCTCCGAAGTTAAATCGGGAAAATATTTTTTTATTTCATTCATTCAACATTACCCTTAAAAATTATCCTTGCTTTCCTTTAAAATATTATACAAGATATCTCTCGCTCTAAACAATTGAGCTTTTACCGTACCGAGAGGTAAACTGAGTTCTTGTGCTATTTCGTCATAACTTTTCTCCTGAAAATAACGCATCTCCACCAATAGCTGATAACGTGGTTTTAACTGCTCCACAACCGAACGCATCAATTGTATTTTTTGTGCTCTTATAGCTTCTTCCTCCGGATTTCGGCTGGTGCTTTTCAACTCAAACATAAAAGTATCTCCATCGTTGTTTTCCATACGATTATCAATGGATAATACATTTTTTTTCTTCTTTCGTAAAAAGTCTATACAATTATTGGTGGCTATCTTAAATAACCACGTACTAAAGGCATAATTGGGCGTATATTGATGTAAACGATTAAAGGCTTTTCCAAAGGCTTCTATGGTTAAATCTTCGGCATCATCTCTATTGTTTACCATTTTCAACAGCATAAAAAAGATGGAATCTCTATATTTATTCAAAAGTATGGAGAAAGCATTCTGGTCATTTTCATCTATCGCTTTACGTACTAACTTATAGTCTTTTCTTGCCTTTTCCGACAAATGACTCAATGACATGTTTGAAGATTCGCTCATTATTATTTAAAATTGTTTTGACTTTCTACTGCTCAAAATCAGTAACGGATTGATAAAGATAAAGATTATTTCCAAAATAGGCGACAGTAAAACTAAGTCTCTATTCCGCATTATCTTAAATGGCTTGTAAAAAATTAGCATCTGCAATAAAATTCTAACTGAAACGGCTATCAAAATTTCATTGAAATAAACCACTTTACTCAACAAAATACCCGCACTTACATAAAACAACACTAACGAAAAAGGATACAACGACAACATAAAAATCTGATACCATTTGTACATCCCGCCGGTTGTAAAATGCCTGATTTTTTGCCACTTCCAAGCCTTAAAATCTTTCTTAGGAACAGACATTGTTACCGCTTTATCGTTAAAGACTACAGATGTGTTTTTACAATCACTAGCTTCGTTAACCAACAAATCATCATCTCCCGATGGCAAATGATAGTGGCTTTTGAAACCACGAACCGAATCATACAGCTCTTTGGTGTAAGCTAAATTTCTTCCCACCCCCATAT
>JALWSJ010000366.1:0-8639 GCA_026993705.1 Flavobacteriales bacterium | reverse complement strand
CCCATATACGGCAAACCGGCTTTTGCAAAAGACAGGTATTGTATCGCTATAAAGGACGCATCAAAACGTATCAGCCTATTTAGAACCCCTTTTTGTTTTATATAACCTCCTGCCCCCAATACTATTCGTTTTCCTTTTGAAAAGCCCTTAACCATTTCACTAATCCATTGCTCTGAAACAGGTTTACAATCAGCATCGGTAAACAATAAATAATCATATTGAGCGGCTTTAATCCCTAAAGTCAACGCCATTTTTTTAGCAAAACCATCTTTCCCTACATCCGGTATATCGACTATTCTTAAATGATTATATTTTTGCTCAAAGGCTAACAGAACATCTAAACTTTCGTCCCACGACCTATCGTTCACAACAATGACCTCAAATTTTTCATAATTTTGCTCCAAGATTAAAGGCAGAAATTCGACCAAATTGCTCTCCTCATTTCTTGCCGCAATAACCACCGAAACAGGCAATATTTTTCCTATCCCTTTGTTTTTATCCTTAAAACTCAATCGTAAGAAAAAAAACAAAAAGTAAAAAAGTTGAAAAAAAACTGCAATTGCTAATACAAGCAACACAATATTATCGAATGTCAGTTCAAAATTCACGTAGTAGTTTATTTAAGCAACAAAACTAAACATCTTAAAGATATTAATATATTTGCAAGTTGGAACTTTATCCACATATTTATGAACTTTACAATAGAAGCACAAGACAAAGAGAGCAAAGCCAGAGCCGGGACAATTACAACCGATCACGGCAACATAAAAACACCTATCTTTATGCCGGTAGGAACTGCGGGGACTGTTAAAAGTGTCCACCAACACGAACTAACGAACGACATTAAGGCTCAAATCATATTAGGAAACACCTACCACCTTTATTTAAGACCGGGATTAGATATATTAGAACAAGCGGGAGGTTTGCATAAATTTAATCATTGGGACAAACCCATTCTAACCGATTCGGGCGGCTACCAAGTTTATTCTTTGTCCAACACTCGAAAAATCAAAGAAGAAGGTGTAACCTTCAAGTCGCATATCGATGGTTCAAAACATTTTTTCAGTCCGGAAATTGCTGTTGACATTCAACGAACCATTGGAGCCGACATTATTATGGCTTTCGACGAATGTACCCCTTACCCTTGCGACTATTCATACGCCAAACAATCTATGAAAATGACGCATCGTTGGTTAAAACGATGTGCAGAACATTTTGACAAAGGCGAAGGAAAATACGGTTATTCACAAACCTTATTCCCAATTGTACAAGGTAGTACTTATAAAGATTTAAGAAAAGAATCAGCAGAAACCATCGCTTCTTTCGAAAGAGAAGGAAATGCCATTGGAGGACTATCCGTAGGAGAACCTGCAGAAGAAATGTACGAAATGACCGAATTGGTCTGCGACATCCTACCGAAAGACAAACCCCGTTATCTTATGGGAGTAGGAACACCAGATAATATTTTAGAAGGTATCGCTTTAGGCGTAGATATGTTTGACTGCGTAATGCCAACCCGAAATGCACGACACGGAAACATCTTTACAAGCGAAGGAATTATCAACCTTAAAAACGCCAAATGGAAAGACGACTTCTCCCCTCTTGACCAAAACGGCACATCTTACGTAGATAGTTTCTACACCAAAGCCTACGTTAGACATCTATTTGCAGCCAAAGAAGCCTTAGGAATGCAAATAGCCAGCATACACAACCTTGCTTTTTACCTATGGTTAGTAGGCGAAGCAAGAAAACAAATAAAAGCAGGAACATTTAACCAATGGAAAAAACAAATGATACCAAAACTAAAAACTAGGTTATAACAATTTTGATTTGGGCGTTCCCATTACAGCATAAAAAAGCAGTTTCGTTTTACTATACTGCTTTTTAACGCCGTAATGGTCGGGCTATCCGTTATATCTTTTGGGTTGCATAAAGGCAACAACCCAAAAGGATGCCACTCCTATCCCTAACGCAGAGAAATTTGAAAGTAAGAAAGTGAATTTTAGTTTTCTTAGATGATAAATAAAAACAAAATAAGTCAGACAATTGAAAATACTAGACAAATACATCATTAAAAAATTCATCGGCACTTATCTGTTTATGATTATCGCCGTAATGAGTATTGCCATAGTTATTGATGTCAGTGAAAAGCTACGCGACTTTACCGATGAGAGCAATCACTTAACTTTTTCTGACATTGCTTTTGGTTATTACCCTTATTTTTTTCTGCATTACGCTAACTTATTCAGTTCCCTTATTATCTTTTTATCGGTATTATTCTTCACAAGTTTTATGGCTCAACGTAGCGAAATTATAGCCATACTAAGCAACGGTGTTAGTTTTTCACGCTTTATGCGTCCCTATATGATTACATCAACGTTTCTTTTGCTTATCGCTTTACTGATGAATCACTTTATAGTTCCGCATTCCAATAAAAAAAGACTGGAATTTGAAAGCAAATACATCACATTAGTAGAAGGAAACTTTGACGATGTAACTGTTGGTATTGACTCCAATACAATTGTCCGTTTTAACCGCATCAATACAAGACACAATACCGTTGATAGACTTTGGGTAGAAAAATGGCGAACCAACAAAAAAGGCATAAAAGAACTCTACTCCGATATGCAAGTCAATACAGCAAATGGCGACAGTATTAAACACAACTGGGAACTGAAACTAGGATTTATTCGTCTTATAACAGACACCGGAGAAGTCATAAAAAAATTCGACTACATAGAAGATACCTTGCTTAACTTTAACACCAAAGATTTAGCACAACGCAACAATATTATGGAAGCAATGACAACTCCCGAATTAATAAAATTCAGAGACAGAGAGAAAGAAAAAGGCTCTTCCATGCTAACCAACATAGAAATTGTGCTCTACGAAAGAACAGCGTACCCTTTTGCCACCTATATATTAACCGTAATTGGCGTAGCCGTTTCTTCCCGAAAATCCAGAGAAGGAGTTGGCAAAAACTTAATCATCGGACTCATTGCCAGTGTAACGTATATCTTTTTTATGAAAATGACCACTGTTGCCTCAACTAACGTTGGTTTAGCTCCTTACATTGCCGTATGGGTACCTAACATTATTTTTTCTTTTGTCGCTCTATTCCTTTATATAAAAAGAATTCGTGAATAAGGCAACCCTCAACAAAAAAGAACCGTTATCCCCATACAAAAGACTTAATTTTAGAAAAAAATGAAGCAATTACTTTTATTCATATCCTTATCAACTCTCCTTACCACCTATAGTTTAGGTCAAGTTTTCTCAATCGCTGATGGAAATATTTCTTCTTGCAACGGTGTAATACACGACACAGGTGGTGCAGGTGGTGCAGGATATTCAAACAATGAATCTTTTACACTAACAGTTTGTTCTAACGACCCTAACAAACAACTTGTATTAGATATTCAAAACCTTATTTTAGACCCAACAGTCGGAGCTGGTGGTCCTGGAGCCGTTGACAATATTCAAATATTCGATGGAAACACTGCTACGGGAACTCCTGTTTACACAGCCCAAGGGACTACCGTTAACGGATATCTAATTACTCCTTCTCCAAGCAATACATCAGGATGTCTTACCATAGTTTTCAACTCCAATGAAGTAGGTACAGGTAGCTTCACACTGTCCGCTGTTTGTGAATTTCCTTGTGTTCCTCCGACTGCCGTTGCTACTTCTAACCCAAGCACTATCGCTAGAATTTGTAAAGGAGATGTGGTTACATTTGACGGGAGCGGTTCTACGGCACAAGCCGGATTTAATATTGATATGTATTACTGGGATTACGATGATGGGAATCCTGAAGATAGTGTTAGTGGTGCAACTACAAGTTATCAATTTAATAACGAAGGAGCTTACAGAGTTAAACTCAGAGTTCGTGATAACAACCCTGATAATAGATGCTTTAATACTAATGCTGTAGAAATGGTAGTGCTTGTTGCTCCCGATCCGATATTTCAACCGATGGAGATAGGAGGACCTGTTTGCCTTGGCGAATCAGCTACACTAACGGCTCACCCCGACCAATATGCTCAAACGTGGACAGGAGCTCCTTACGCAAATTTGGGAGGACCTCAATTTATCCCCGATCAAGTTGGTTCTTGCTTTAGCTCTACCATTACCTATGGTGTTTTTTCACCGGGACAACAACTGACAAATATTAACGATTTGTTAGGTATAACGGTTAACATGGAACACTCTTATATGGGAGATTTACAAATCAGTATTATTTGTCCTACCGGACAAAGTGTTATGCTTCACAATCAAGGAGGAGGAGGTACTTATTTAGGTATTCCTGTAGATAATGATTCTGATAATAGCCCCGGCACGGGATGGGATTATACATGGAGTCCAACCGCAACAAACGGTACATGGGTTGACAATGCAGGTTTCGGCATAACAAGTCTACCTTCGGGCACTTACGAAAGTTTAAATCCATTATCCGGTTTAGTAGGATGCGACTTGAACGGAACATGGCAAATACAAGTATGTGATTTATTAGGTTCGGATAACGGTTTTATTTTTAACTGGGGCATAGATTTTGACCCTTCTCTTTTTCCGGGTGTAGGTGCTTTTACTCCTATCATAGGTTTACAATCAGACTCTTCAACTTGGACGGCCACTGCTGACGGTACAATTTCTCCGAATGGAGATGTACTAACCGTAACACCTACGACAACAGGAAACCATACCTACACTTATACGGTAACCGATAATCATGGGTGTACCAATGACACTACGGTTACTATAACGGTTACACCCAATCCCGTTGTTAGTATTACAGGAGGACCTAATGCTGTAGCATGTGCTAATGCTGATTTTCAATTAAATGCGAACGTTTCACCAAATCCGGGTGCAGTCGTTTACAATTGGACTCCCGCAACCGATTTAAGCGACCCTAATATATCTAACCCTGTTGCAACGGTTTCTGGAACTGTTACTTATGAAGTAAAAGCATACAAAACCGGGCATCCGCTTTGCTATACGACTGACCAAATAACTTTGACTGTTACTCCACCACCTCCGGCAGGACAAGACGTGAGTACACAATACTGTAAAACGGATCCCGCCGTAGATATGTTTACCTTATTAAACGGCTCTACTCCAGGAGGAACATGGATAGATGCAGGAACAGGAAATGTAGCTCCACAAATTTTTAATCCCTCTATGCAAGATTCGACAACCTTTGTTTATGAAGTTATAGATGCAAATGGATGTAGAGATACAGCGGTTGTGATTATGGATGTGGCTAAACCTTTTGTTCTCCATCGTTCAAATGATACCACGATTTGTCAAAACGGAACTGCTGTACTTAGTGTAAATCCAACGGGGGGATTTGGTGCTCCTTTTACCGAAACTTGGACACAAGGATTAACCGGAAACGGACCTCATTCAGTAACTCCAACTGCTGACCAATGCTACGATGTCTTTGTAACCGATCAGCATGGATGTACTTCCCAAACTGAAACTATTTGTGTAAATCTTAGACCACCATTAACCATTACAACAAGTGGTGATGCAACAATCTGCTTAAACACAAATACGCTATTACAAACCACCAATGTAGGCGGTGGAAATGATGGACACTACAGTTACGAATGGAAAGAAGGAAATAATGTTTTAGCTACCATTAACCAAGTAAACGTTTCTCCTACCACACCAACTCAATACTGTGTAACCGTTTCTGACAACTGCGAAACAACACCTGTAACAGAATGCGTTAATGTAGATTTATTTCCACAACCCACAGCTCAATTCACGGCTGATAAAGTTGACGGTTGTTACCCAATTCAAGTTACATTTACGAATGATACTGACCCCAGTTTAGTTTCCTCTGCTCTTTGGGTATTCGGAAATGGTACAACTAGTACGCAATTAAATAATGTAACAACAATTTACGGTGCTCCAATCTGTTATGATGTTCAACTTACAGTAACATCACCTGATGGATGTGTTGATGACACGATTATGGCTAATTACATTTGTCCTTTTGATTATCCTGAAGCTGATTTCAATATCGACCCTAACCCAACCACCTTTTTTCATACAAATATTGAAGTAACTGATTTATCCTCTAGTGATGTTGTTTCCTACGATTGGGATTTCGGAACAACGGCTAATCCGCCAACTTCGACTAATCAAAATAATCTAGTTCGGTTTCCTAGTGAAACAATTGGTCAATACCCTATTTTTTTAACCGTAACAAATGCTGACGGATGTCAAGATACTCTAACAAAGGTATTAATTATTAATAGTGTATTTACATTATATGTTCCTAATGCTTTTTCGCCTAATGATGATGGAGAAAACGATACGTTTTTTATAAAAGGTGAATCGATTTCGGCTGACGGATTTAACCTGAAAATATTCGATAGAGATGGTCATATTGTTTTTGAAACAACAGATAAAAACGCTGTATGGAATGGGACTTCTAAAAACGGTACTCCTCTAAAACAAGGAGCGTATATATGGAAAATAGAAGCCAAAGATATTTATTCTAACGATGTTAGAAAATCAATCGGGCATGTTACTATTATTCGCTAAGTACAATTTTTGTTTTGATAGCAGGAAAAACCATAACTGAGATTCTTCTTCCTAGTTCTAAGAGTGAGAGTAATCGTTGTTTAATCATTCAAGCATTAAGTTCGGAAAAGATTTTTATTAAAAATCTAAGTAACGCTGAAGACACTAATATTTTAAAATCTATCTTAGATGATTTTAAAATAAATAACGAAGAAACTCTCGCTTATACAGTTGGGCATGCGGGAACAGCTATGCGTTTTCTTACCGCGTTTTTTAGCATTCAAGAAGATATTATCGTGTATTTAACCGGTTCTAATCGAATGAAAGAGCGACCGATTACCCCCTTAGTTAAGGCTTTAAAATCTATTGGTGCAGATATTTACTATCAAGAAAGAGAGGGGGTTCCGCCATTATTAATCAAGGGAAAAAATCTAAAGGGAAACGAACTGGTGATTGACGCTTCCATAAGTTCACAATATATTTCTGCCTTATTGTTAATTGCACCAAAATTAACGAATGGATTAACTATTCATACAAAAAACAAAATGGTTTCTTCCCCTTATATTGAAATGACGCTTAAATTGCTTGAACAAACCGGAATTAAAATCATTCGTAATGAAAATCATTTTGCTGTTTCTCCCCAAAAACCACAAAAAACGACGTTTAAAATAGAGGCAGATTGGTCTTCTGCCTCTTATTGGTATGAATACTTAGCCTTAGTATCTAAACCTAATTTATGTATTCAACTGAAAGGATTAAAACAAGACAGTTTACAAGGAGACTCCATACTACCTAAACTATATGAGGTTTTTGGAATAAAAACTACGTTTTTTAAAGATGGTATAATCATTGAAAAAACACAAAACGTTTCCCAACAATCACTTATTGAAATGAACTTGGAAAAAACTCCGGATTTAGCACAAACAATAATTTGTACCGGTGCCGGATTAAATTTAGAAATGAAAATAAACGGTCTTTCCACTTTAATCGTTAAAGAAACGAATCGTTTAGAGGCATTAAAACAAGAGCTCTTAAAATTTGGTGTTATTTCCAAAATAATAGACAACGAAACTTTTATTCTACCTAAAGGAAACAATATCAAAAGACCTACAAATAATATAGCAACTTACAACGACCATAGAATGGCAATGGCTTTTGCTCCGTTGCAGAACATTGTTGGAACTTTTACTATTGATAATCCTGAAGTAGTAAAAAAATCGTATCCTAACTACTGGGAAGAGTTAAAAAAAATCAATTGCATTTAGTACTTCTATAAACAAAAAATCACTTTCTTTCTTCGTATTTTAAAATACGTTAGGGATAGAACGGTGTGTTTGAACTCCTTTTGTGTTGTTGCACTGTTACCAATTAAGTATACAGATATAATCTACTAAATTAATTTTAGTGAGCTTACTCTTCTACATAAAATTATTCCATAGTTATTACTATGCAATAATTTTCTTCATCGATTAAACTCACTTAAATTAATTTCCGATGACTAATCTATATATTTAATTGGTATGCAACACAAAAGAGTGAGTAGTGATAGCCCGACCATTACGGCGTTAAAAAGCAATGTAGTACAACGAAATTGCTTTTTTATGCCGTAATGGGAACGCCCAAAATATTCTTCTTCTACACCATATCTTTTTGGTTATTTTAACAATAATAAACCTTTATATTCGTTACCTTTATAACCAATTTACACTAAATACTATGGCAAAAATTCTTTGGGCTGACGACGAGATTGATTTACTTAAACCTCATATTCTATTCCTTGAGGGAAAAGGGCACGAAATGACAACGGTTTGCAGTGGTAACGAGGCTGTTGATAAAATTGATGAGGATTATTATGATATTGTTTTCTTGGATGAAAATATGCCGGGACTAACGGGACTTGAAACGTTGGATAAGATTAAAAATAAACGTCCGGGCGTGCCTGTTGTGATGATTACTAAAAGTGAGGAAGAATCCATTATGGATGAGGCGATTGGCGGTCGAATTTCCGATTATTTGATTAAGCCGGTCAATCCGAATCAGATTCTGTTAGCTATTAAGAAAAATTTGGAAGGAAAACGTTTGGTAAGTGAAAAAACAACGTCCAA
>JALWSJ010000365.1 GCA_026993705.1 Flavobacteriales bacterium | reverse complement strand
GGCATGCACTATGAGCCATTGTTACCTGCAGCTTTGTCTATTGGAATATTTTTTTCAAGACAATATTTTTCAATTTCAGTGTCATTAGTTAAATATTTGTCGCAAAAATCAACCAATTCTCTTTCTGTTGATTTAACATACCTTTCCGTAGCTGTAAGTAATTTTTCAACTTGTTCGATAAACTTGTCAAAGTCCCTATTAATTTTACAAAGTTTGTCTATGGTTTTAAAATCAAGCTCTTTGTACGTTGAAGGAAATAAAATTTTACTTTCAAATGGATTTGCTTTTAATTCGATTACACCAATGCCAAACGAATGGCTTAGTCTTTCCATTTCGTCATTTAAACTATCATTGATTTCAAAAGCAACTAAATATCCATAGTTTGCCCAACTTGAATTTGAAACCGCCTGAAAAAATGTTTTCTTCAATTCATAGTCTGTATTTATCTCTTTTTTTATTTCATAGGAACTTATTTTAAATGTGTCTGCTTTATCGATAACTTTCAATAAGTTTTGAGTTGATTTTGATTGTAATTTTAAAATGTCAATACCAACCATATCAGGATGAACCCATTTTTGGTGATTGTCATTCCCTGTTGATTTCTCATGATATATAGTTTTAGCATATATATGCTGGTTCTTTAAATAACTACTTAAAAGCAAATGAAGGTCACGTTCTTGATATGATTTTTCTTTTTTTCTTGATTTTATTTCTGTTGTTAAAGTCACAACATCTTCAATGTCTATATCTTTTTCATATTTAGTCAAATAATAAGAGAATGTTCCGCCTTTTCCTTTAATTCTTCTTACACGCGAATCACCAAGTCTAATAAAATCTCCCAATAATGCTGAGATAGTTGCAGTAGGGGTTTTTGCATCTTTAAAGTCGTAATAGCTTTTCTTTATTATGTGATCGTAGATCTCCATATAATTGGCTATCCCTTTAATGTCTTCTAAACTTTGTAAAATTGCCTCTTTTATTGTCATGATATTTCTTTTTTAAAGTTGCAGGTAACGGCCAGGGCTATGGTGCGTGGCGCAGTTTATTATTATATTTTTCTATTTACCGATAACTTAATATAATGCTTAATTGTCATATTTACAATGATTTGCGGCATGCACTATGAGCCTGTGTTGTGTGGTCGTACTTTTATTAATTTATCATATAATTCTGTTTTCATAATGAATTTTTCTGAATCCCATTTATTTTCTGATTCAATTTTTATTAATCCAAAATAATTTAAAAACCTATCAAAGGTTCGTAATGAATAACATTCTGAAGCATGTTTTTCGTTCGTTTCAAATTGCGAAGGCTCTACTTGTTCAATCAACATTGGGAAAGCTGATAAGTATTTATTTGAATAAAAATAATCAGGTTTCTTTTCAGAACCATATTTACTTATTAGAATTAATGAAAATCCAAATCCAAGTTGTCCTATTTGATTGTCTCCATATCCATCGTAATAAGCCCAATTAAATTTGGTTCCAAATGCTTTAAAAATACTTTTCAATAGTTTATGGTTGTTATTTAATTCCGCCTTTCCTTTTTTTGTCAAACTCAATTTTTTATTCCGCTTTTTTACTGTTCCTGATAATTCCGATAATATTCTTGTTAAATTTATGGACATCGAATCCGTTTCTTTATATAATTTTGAGATTCCAGATTCAATCATTTCGTCTTTGATAAATTTCTGATTATAAATTTCAGAAACAACTTTTGTCGGCAAATATCCTTTGGTTGTTAGTTTTAATTCTCCCTTTTTGTCAATAAGTTGTAAAAGATATTTTATTTGATTCAATATCGGAATATTATTGTAATTTAATTCAGATAATTTCAATAATTGTATTGGGCTTTTTTCACCAAATGTGTCATAAAGAATGTATTGCATATCAATCGGCGAATACCCTTCAAATTCAGGTATTCCTCGATTATTCTGTTCATTCATTATTTGGTCGATATGTTTCTGTAATTCTTCTAAACTTTCCATTATTCAATTGTCTGTTTAGTATGCCACACAACGGTTGGGCTATGCGTAGTTTGGGATTTTTAAATAATGAATTTTCAATTTACCACCAATTTTATTTAATACTATAAACTTCAATATCAGCACGTTACCCAAATTACGTATAGCCTTTGTTATGGCCTGGGTTTTATAATTCATTTGCTACTAATTCAATTTGCGATGAATCTAAGAATGGATAAGACATCTTGATAATCGTTCTGATTTGTCTATGTCTTTTGTTCGATTCTTGTTGTTTAAAAACATTTTCTAAACATTCTTTGGTTTTTAAATTCTCGCCAATTGTCTTGATACTCTTATTAAAATTAAATTCCCTAAAAAAGAATTCATCAATTTGTCTTGCCGCTTTTATTAGAATAGTTATCAGTGTTGAAACATCCTTTAAAGTAATTCTTTTATTCTCATAGTTTTCCAAGGCTATATTTATATCAAAGTGATGATAGTTATTGTAAATATAATCTCTTAGTTGTCTTATTTTACCTATCTTGTCATTTGCTAATTTTGCTTTTGACGCACTTGAATGAACTATTTTATTCCGCCAATGACATGCGAATTCTGCCAATATTTTTACTTCATCTCTGATTGAAGGAATTTGATTTAAAAAGTTGTAAACCCTAATCGCTTTTTTTTCATCTCCTATAAAATTAATTTCAGGATGACTCCAAAATGGATTTTCTGAAATCATTTTTAAATAGTCGAAAAAACTTTCAACAGAGTATATTATTGCTGCTCTTTCAGCATAGTTTCTTGATTTAATTTTCGATGTTTCAATATCATTAGGTCTCCATGAAATATCCAATCCTTTTGGAATATCACAGTTTTTGTCATTTAATTTTGACAACCCAACTGCAATTGTATTCATTGAATGAACCGATTCTCCAATCTCTTTTATTAATCGTTTTATTTCTAATGTTTCCATTTCATTTTTTTGTGGTGCTGTTAGGATTCGAACCTACATTTCCCGAGATAAGTTAGATATCTTTTAGTGTCGGGCGTCTTACCATTTAGACGATAGCACCTTAACCTTGGCCATAACGGTTGGGGCTATGGTGCGTGCCGCAGTTTATTGTTTTATTTTTCTATTTACCAGTAACTTCATTTAATGTTTAATCTTCTTATTTACAACTAATTGCGGCATGCACTATGAGCCATTGTTAGCACCAGTTTTTATCTCTTTATTGGAGGTGTTGGTGG
>JALWSJ010000364.1 GCA_026993705.1 Flavobacteriales bacterium | reverse complement strand
CCCTTAACCGTTTGCACAAAATCTTCAGCCAAATAATCGTCTATCGGGTGTATTGCTTTTACAAGATTTTCTTTAGCAGGAAAGAATTGATGCATAAATGTAAGCACAGCATTTCTAGCTTCTTTATTGTAAGAAGGATACATCGTTACTTTTCCAAAAAAATACAAGATATGGTCATAATCAACTGAGATTGCTCCCAACCCGTCCCAAAGGTTATCTAAAGAGAAAAGTCCTTTTCGAGGGTTGATGTTAGGTTGATACATTGGTTGTACCCATGAACGTCCCAACTCTATGGTCGCAGGAAGATATTCCTCTACAAAATGTTGCGAAAAAGTAAAATAATGTTGGGTAGAAAGATGAGTATTCTCAAATTCATCAAAGATACTGCAATCAACAAATCGATATCCTCCGATAATCTCTTCATCCTCCGGCGAATAGATAATCAATTGTTGGTAGCATTTTTCTGCCGTATCGTGTTCATCCAAATCAATCGATTTTCCCGTACCACCTCCCGATGTAGCAAAAGTAAGTTCACGTAATCTTCCAATCTCTTTAACTACGTTCGGAGAGTTGTGATAATCTACAATATAAATTTCATTTCCGCCTTTATTGGTCTTCCGAACAAAACGTTTTCCATTCAATTCTTTCTTCAGTAAAGCCCTGTCAACAGGCTCTGCAATGTAATCTAACGCTCCCATAATTAGTTCATTTTTTGTAATTCGTACACTTTACTTTTTATCCATTGAGCCAATTCTTTGTTCGATTTTGTTGCATCCAAATCTTGAGGTGGAATCGGCTTACCCACAATAACATTAATATCCGTTCCCATTCGTTTGAATTGCTCATTCACCAAATAAAACATCTCTACATTAGCTTTTACACCAATTTTTTCCCTAAAGTTAGAAAGATTATAAAAAAAATCAGATAAATGACCGCTAATAAACACAGGAATAATCGGATTTCGATGCTCTTTGGCTTTCAGCACAAACGTACGTTTCCACTCCAAATCCTCCACAACACCTTTTTTACGACGACTCACCATACCCGCAGGAAAAATAAAAGTAGCCTGTTCCGATGCAAATAACTTATTGATGTTCTCAAAAGATTCTTTACTGCTTTTCCCGTATTTATTAACACCGACAAATAAATCTTTCATATTTTCGATATTCAACAAAACATCATTCACAATAAATTTCAAATCATCACGATACCCGGACAGAGCCGTAACCACCGCCAAAGCATCCAACCCTCCCAACGGATGATTAGCCACTAAGGTTACACGGCCATTTTTCGGTATATTTTCAATCCCCTCAATCGCAACTTTCACATTAAATCTTTGAATAATCGCCTCACAAAACTCCGCGTTCTTTAAGTCTCTATAATCATATAAAATCTGATTCACATCTTTCTCATGCACAATCTTTTTAATATAACGAAGCAAAAAACCAGGCATCCATTTATACAAGCGTTGATTTTTACTCTTTATAACCTTATCTATATCAATAAATTTGGGAATCTCTTTATCCATACTTCTTTAATCAAATAATAGCCGAGCATAAAAGTAATCATTATTTTTAGGGCGTTCCCCTTCGAGAATAAAAAACATACCGTTGCACTTTATGTTTTTTACTCTCGAAAAGTCGGGCTATCCACTATATCTTTTGCCCTCCAAAAGGAGGGAGGGCAAAAGGATGCCGTTCCTATCCCTAACGCGGGTGAAATTGGCGGATAGAAAGTGAATTTTTGGTTTCTTAGACGATGAATAAAAATTTTGCATAGCCCAAAACTTTCGTCCTCTAAAATAAAAAACTATATTTGAGTATTTCTAATACCATAAATCAAATTTATCATGAAAAAATTATTATTATTTACTTTCCTATACCTTGCGTTTTTAGGTGTTTTTGCTCAAAATGTTGGAATAAACGCAACAGGTGCTGCTGCTGACCCCTCGGCAGCCTTAGATGTAAAGAGTACTTCTTCAGGATTTTTACCTCCGAGAATGACAACAGCTCAAAGAGATGCTATACCATCACCCGCCGCAGGATTAATGCTATACAACACCGATAAAACTTGTTTGCAATTTTACGACGGAACAGCTTGGTCAACGTGCTTAACTTCTGCAAAAAACATGTTAATCTGTGGCACAATAACCGTAAACGGTACTTATTACAAAGGTGTTGCACTAAACGCCAGTAACACCTTATCAATTGATGTCAATGTAGAAATACCAGGAGCCTATACTATTTCTACTAATACAGTCAATGGTTACTCTTTTACCGCCTCTGGCACTTTCGCTACTATTGGTGTACAAACAATAACCTTATCTGGTAGTGGGACTCCGATAGCCACAGGAATTGACAACATCACAATAACACTTTCTGGCTCTTTATTCTCATGTAACGTATCTATTCCTGTCTCACTTGTTAAGAAAAATTGCTTAGAATATTACAACGCAGGATATACAACCGATGGAATTTACCTTATTGATTCCGATGGAAATGGAGCCAACGCACCTTACAATTGCTATTGCGACATGACCAACAACGGAGGAGGTTGGACATTGGTATTTAACCACAATACAGCCGGAGGTTATTGGACTAATGATAACGAAGCCGATTTTTTTAATGTTAATTCACCAGGCTTAACAACCAATAAATACTCTATTTTAAGAAAGATAGACGAACTCAAAAGTGCTACTGCCTACGAATTTAGAATCTATTATTCACAATTCAACGTAACCAACCATTGGAAACAAACATTTGACCCTAGAAGTGGAGGTTCTCCAACTAACCCTGTAGCGGGATATGTTCCGATAAGCATTGGTTCTACAGCAAACCTATGGGGTGGCTTAGAAAAAAGTAGTGCAACAACCTTTCTTGATGGTAGCGTTAACCACCCGAATTGGTATTATTCAATCGGTAGTAATGTACCTTGGAATGGTGGCATCCCCTCCTATTCGCCTGCCACAGACCGAGTTGTGCTTTATATACGATAGCTGGGGGTAATTTGAGAATTGGAATAAAATTGGAGCATTTACCAAAAATTGGTAAATTTGTAAAAATATTAATGAATTATGAAAAATACATCAATATCACTTGGAGACTATTTTGACCAATTTATTAAAAGTCAGATTTCTGCTGGTCGATACAAAAACGTAAGTGAAGTTATAAGGGCTGGACTAAGATTGTTAGAGAATGAAGAGAGTAAAATTATAGCATTGAGA
>JALWSJ010000363.1 GCA_026993705.1 Flavobacteriales bacterium | reverse complement strand
CAGTTAGATATATTTCATTCTGGTTTTATAGGATTAATCCCTAAATTTGACACATTGAAATGTTTAAATAGATTGAATATCCGTGCATATTTGGGTGATAAGATTGAATTAAAGGAAATAGATTTAAAGAAAATGCCGTGTTTGAAATATCTATATCTTCAAGATGCATATAATACGTTGAAAGGAATACCTAGTAAAATTACGGAAAGTAATCTTGATTACATCTACGTTAACAACATAGGTATGACAGAAAATGATAAGAAAATAATTAATGAATATAAAAAAAGCAGGTAACAATGTATATAGTTTATGGCGGGTTAAGTGGTAAATATAAACACTTTAACAATAAATAAGCATCGATGTAAATTGAAATATTTGCATTTCAAAACCGCCACAAAACCATATACTCACCGTTTCATCTACCTGTTTTAAAAACAATATCAATCAAAAACCATGTTCTTTTTTAATTTGTTCGTAAGCATCTTGAATGATTTGAAATTTTTCTTTCGCGGCTTTTTGGTGTTCTTCTCCCATGTGAGCAAATTTATCAGGGTGGTGTTTGACCGCCATCTTTCGGTAAGCTTTTTTTATTTCATCGATACTTGCGTTTTTAGTGATGCCCAATGTCTTATAGGCTTTGTCCGAACTATAATACGAAGTGTTAGTTCTTTGGTTGGAGTAGTTTCCAGAATAACTTCGCTGTCTTTGCTGTGATGAATAACTGCTATAAAACATAGCTTTCAACTGTTCAAATTCAATGGGAGAAATTCCCAGTAAAGAGCTAATATTTTCAATCGTTCTAAGTTCAGCATGCGATACTTTACCGTCTGCTTGTGCAATTCCGAATAAATACTGAATTAAAAAAAATCTATCCTGATAAGGTTGCACCCTACGTATAACAGAGCAAACCTCTTTTAAATTGTAATTTTGATTTAGAATATCCTTAAACGCTCGAATTTGTTTCTTAGCAAATTCGGGAGAAAATTGACGATTAAAAAAATCCTTTACGTAGTTAAGTTCTGATTTTAACAGTTTTCCGTCGGCTTTCATTACCTTAGCTGAAAGAATGAGTAGGGCAGTAGCAAAGTCCTGTTGTGATAGTCTTTCTTGGTAATAAGAAGAATTATGATTGTATCTTTTCCTTTGATTATTTTGAGTATTGCTGTTTGGTTGCATCAGAAAATTAGCCAGCCAATCGCTTATATAATAAACTGCAATAGCCAATAAGAAACTTTTGGTTCTAAAAAAAGTAAGGACACCGAGTATGATTGCTATGTATTTCATATAAAATGGGGGAGGTGTTAAAACACCATTTTTTCTGTCAATTCTAAGTCAATTAAGATATCAATTTGTTCTCGTATTCTGTCAAATTTAATAGGGGTAGCTAATTTATTCAATGCTCGAATACCAATTTTGCGTTTGGTCTCAAACTCATCGTTAAGTATATTGGTTTTGATGAGGTAAAAACGCCATTGCTCACTGTTTAGTACATCCATTTTGCTCACCTCTTTTGCTGTGTGCAAAGCAAAAATATAGAGTTCAGCACTTCTGTTACGATAGGTTAAGCTATCTTTTTGTTTGGCTGTAATTCCTTTTTGCGGAGCAATGTCAAATAGAACTCGTTTGGCTTTTTTTTGTTTCCAGCTTTGAATGTATCCCGATGTTTTGACAGCTATTTTCTTTTTTCGATATCGAAGTTCGGAACCTGTCCAATTGATACGAGGAATTTCCGTTAGTCCCAAAGCTTTAGCCACGAGAAAAAGTCCTAAATCTTCTCTGTTCTTTTCGATGAGAATATCGGAATACGTCCACTGCCAAAAATCGAGGACGGTTGTATTTTCTATTCCTTTTATGACTTCTTTACCTGTTAACAATCTTAGAATTTTTTAAAGCGTTCTATTTGCTCTTTTAAGAGTTTCAAAGCACGTTCGTCAACTAATTTGTCGTCTTCCATAAGTTTTTCTATTCCAGAAAGTTTAGGTTTTGCCGAAAGTACTTCTACTTTTAGGTAATGTAAAATATCCGAAAATTGATCCATAGGGCGAAGAGCACCTGTATGACCAGATGAGATACCAACCAAAGCGGCTTTTTTATCGTAAAAGTTTTCAGGATGTACCGCATCTATAAAAGCTTTGAGTACACCTGGAAATCCGCCGTTGTATTCAGGGATAATGAAGATAAATTTTTCAGCCTCGGCAATGTGTTTTTTAACGATGGTGTTAAATTCTTCTGAGCCTTCTCCAAAAGTATCAGCAAAAACAAAATCAGAAGGTAAATCTTTTAAGCAAAGAACTTGGCTTTCTTCGGGCAATAATTCGTTATATATATTCGCAATTTTCTCGGAGTTACTTCCGATTCGGTTTGTACCACAGATTATAGTTATCATTTTATTTCTTTTAATTCTTTAATGGTTTGTGTTGGGTTTTTGGATTTGAAAATAAAACTACCTGAAACAAGTACATCAGCTCCTACTTCTAATAGTGCTTTTGCATTTTCAGTCGTTACACCACCGTCTATTTCTATTTTGGTTTTTAGGTTGTAACGCGTGATGAGGTCTTTTAATTTAGCTACTTTTCGGTAAGTACCTTCGATAAAACTTTGTCCTCCGAATCCGGGATTTACACTCATTACACAAACTACATCAATATGTTCTAAAACAGGTTCGAGCAACTCGATAGAAGTGTGTGGGTTGAGTGCCACTCCAGTTAACATTCCTTCATTTTTTATACTTTGTAACGTGCGGTGTAAATGGGTGCATGCTTCATAATGTACGGTAAGAATGTCTGCTCCAGATTCTTTAAAGGCTTTGATATAGCGTTCTGGTTGTTCTATCATCAGATGAACGTCCAGGGGTTTGGTTGTATGTTTTTTGATGGCTTTAATTACAGGCATTCCAAATGTAATGTTGGGAACAAACATGCCGTCCATTACATCCAAGTGAAACCAGTCAGCTTGGCTTTTGTTTAACATTTCGCAGGCTTTTTGTAAATTCGCGAAGTCAGCCGATAGTAGCGAAGGAGCAATTAAGTGTTTCATGGTGTGTTTTAGGTAAAAATTCTTTGGGAGCAAAGTTACTGAAAAAAAATGAGGTCGTTATAGGCTTTGATTTTTTTCTGTGAACTTGTGATTTTTTTCATCGAACTTGTTTAAAGTTGACAGACTAATAGCGAGCGTGAAGGCTTATATTTTCTGGCAAAGCTCCATTTTTATTGCATAGCCATTAGCAATGGAAT
>JALWSJ010000362.1 GCA_026993705.1 Flavobacteriales bacterium | reverse complement strand
GCCTTCTACGTCAATTCCCCTTGCAGACACGTCAGTAGAAACTAAAATCTGAATAGTTTCATTTTTAAAAGCACGCATAACTTTTTCACGTTCTTTCTGTGTCAAATCTCCTTGTAAAGCATCAGCAGAAATATTTTTGGCTATTAATTGTTTAGCCAACGTATCAGCGTTACTTTTAGTATTACAAAAGATGATACCTCTTCCCCCATCGTTTTTGATGAATTGAATCATATTGTTCAGTTTTTGAGAAGCGGTACAGTTCACATATTGGTGAGCAATATTTTTATTAACCAAACCATAATCCTTAACAACTACTTGTTTGGGATTTTTCTCCATATAGTTCGAGACAATTTTTTGAACATCCTTTCCCATCGTAGCCGAAAACAACCACGTCTTTTTGTTACGAGGTGTTTTTCTTAATATCGTTTCCAACTGTTCTTTAAACCCCATGCTTAACATTTCATCTGCTTCATCCAAAACAACTGTTTTTACGTTGCTTAAATCCACTTTTTTTTGTTCAAGCAAATCAATTAGCCTTCCAGGGGTAGCAATAATAAGGTGCGTAGGGCGAGATAACCTTTTGATTTGAATATCAATTTTCTCTCCTCCATAAACTGCTTCCATAAAAATTTTATCCGAGTATTTTGTTAATTTGAACAACTGTTTTTTTATCTGCTGTACCAACTCCCTCGTCGGAGCAAGGATAAGTCCTTGTACTATTTTATCTTCTGGTTTAATTTGCTGTAAAAGAGGCAATCCAAAAGCCGCTGTTTTTCCGGTTCCCGTTTGAGCTAAACCTATAAAATCTCCTTTTGTCTTAATCAAATAAGGTATAGCTTGGCTTTGAATTTCTGTTGGTTTATGGATTCCTAACTCGTCCAATCCCTTTATAAAATCTTCTTTTACTCCTAAGTCTTTAAAATTACTCATTTTCTTTTTTGTGTTAAGGTTCTCAAAATACACCTTATAAATTATTATTTCCTAAAAACTCGTAATTACTTATTTGCGAATTGAAGCACTTTCTCTATTACAAATTCTTGTTCTTCATTTGTTAGAATCGGATACATTGGTAAACTAATACAACCCTTGTAATAATTTTCTGCATGAACTAAATTTTCACCGCCATAACCATTTTCTTGATAATACGGTAAGGTGTGAACTGGAATATAATGAATTTGAGCATAAATTCCATTTTCTCTCAGCTTATCATACAATTCCTTACGATTATTCACCTCAATCACGAAAAGATGATGGGCATTCAGCATTCCTTTCGGTAGGTCTTGAAATTTAATATCAGAGAAAGCACTCTTGTATTTTTCTGCTATTTGATTTCTTCTTTCTACACCATTTTCGTTCTTAGCCAATTGTGTTATTCCCAAAGCCGATTGTATATCAGTCAAACGGTAATTATAACCTAATTCCTGCATCTCGTAATACCAACCGCCATCGTTTTTTAACATCTTTTCTTTGGTGATACCATGAGTACGAAGTTTTGATAATTTCTCGTATAACTCTTTGGAATTGGTTGTTACCATTCCCCCTTCACCACAAGCAATATGCTTAACCGGATGAAAAGAAAACACAGCCAAATCAGCAAAATTACCGTTTCCACATTTCTGCTGTTCTCCACTTGCATCTGTAAAAAAACCTCCTGGTGCGTGACAAGCATCTTCGATTATCCATAAATGATGCTCATCCGCTAGCTTTCTGAATTGTTCTAAATTTACAGGAAGACCAGCGAAATCAACTGGAATAATTCCTTTAAAAAAACCTTTAGGCTTTGATTCAATCAACCTTTTAACCGATTCAAAATCCAATAGATAAGTGTCTGGATTAATGTCGGCAAACCACACTTCTCCACCAACGTACTTAATACTATTCGCAGTAGCAGCAAAGGTGATTGGTGTAGTGATAACACGATCACCTTCTTTCACCCCTAATGCTAAATTAGACAAGTGTAACCCTGCAGTAGCATTAGATACAGCTACGGCATATTTTGCTCCCACGTAATCGGCAAACTTATCTTCAAACTCTTTTACCTTAGGCCCTTGCGTTAAAAAGTCAGCTTGTAAAACTTTTGCAACAGCATCTAAATCGTCTTGTTCAATATTTTGTCTTCCGTAGGGTATAGAAAAATCAGGCATCAATGGTAAATGTTGGGTCAACATGTGTTTTTATCAATTCTCTAAGTGTTTCAGGGGTTTCCCACTCTTCATTATCTCCAGAATTATAAACAAACCCTTTAGGAACAGGAGCTGCCTTAAAAGCTGCCACATAATCATCAGTACTCCAATTTGGAACGCTTGGAATTATTGCGAAATACTTACCTAAATCATAGGTATAAAAAGAATCTGAAGCGGTAATCATTTCCTCATGAATTTTTTCACCAGGTCGAATCCCTATTTCCTTATGTTCTAAATTCGGTGCAATAGCTTCAGCTACATCTGTAATTTTATACGAAGGTATTTTGGGTACAAATATCTCGCCTCCCCAAGCTGTCTCTAAAGCGTGGAGCACCATATCGACACCTCCATCTAATGTAATATTAAATCGGGTCATTGTTTTATCGGTTATAGGTAAGAAACCTTCTTTTCTTTTATTTAAAAAGAAAGGAATAACCGAACCATTTGACCCCATTACATTTCCATAACGAACCACTGAAAAACGAATGTTTTTATCTCCTTTAATGTTATTTGCTGCCACAAACAATTTATCAGAGGCTAACTTGGTAGCACCATATAAATTAATTGGTGCAGCAGCTTTATCGGTTGAAAGAGCAACCACTCTCTCAACATCGGTTTCTAAACAAGCAGAAATTACATTTTCAGCTCCCAAGACATTCGTTTTAATACATTCCATTGGATTGTATTCTGCTAAATGTACGTGTTTCATTGCCGCAGCATGAATCACATAATCAACCCCTTTCATTGCCCTTTTCAGACGTTCTGCATCGCGAACATCTCCAATGAAATAACGAATTGCTTTGTATTTAGCGTTAGGAAATTCCTGAGCCATTACAAACTGTTTTTGTTCATCACGCGAAAAGATAACCAATCGTTTTACATCGGGGTATTCCTTAAAAATTCTTCGTGTTAGTGCTTTTCCAAGAGAACCTGTTCCTCCAGTAATTAAAACACTCTTATTGTTTAATGTAAATTTGCTCATTCTTATAATTTATATTGAAAATAATTCAATTTTCTATCCTGTTTTATTGAGAACTTGTTTAAAGTTAACTTACTAAACTACGCGTAAAGCATTATAT
>JALWSJ010000361.1 GCA_026993705.1 Flavobacteriales bacterium | reverse complement strand
ATCCACTATATCTTTTGCCCTCCAAAAGGAGGGAGGGCAAAAGGATGCCGTTCCTATCCCTAACGCAAAACACTACTCTTCTTCATAATCTAGGTATAGAAAATCATTGTAAGGAAAACGCTTCACGTGAATTTTCTTTACCTCTTCGTATAATACTTTTCTTAATTCATCTATATTCTCTTTATTGATTGCGGATATAAAAACGCAACGGTCTTGCATCTTTGCCATCCACGTTTTCTTTAATTCTTCTAATGTTGGTCTTGAAAACTCTCCCTCTTCAAAACCTCCTAACGCTTCGTAACCATCAATTTTATTAAAAACCAATATTGTAGGCTTATCTATCGCTTCTATTTCCTTAAGTGTATTGTTTACCGTATTAATTTGGTCTTCAAATGCCGGATGAGTAATATCAACAACATGCAAAAGCAAATCTGCTTCTCTCACCTCATCTAAGGTTGATTTAAATGAATCTACCAACTGATGAGGAAGTTTTCGGATAAATCCAACGGTATCTGACAATAAAAACGGAATATTATTAATCACAATTTTTCGCACCGTTGTATCGAGCGTAGCAAATAATTTGTTTTCTGCAAAAACATTGGTTTTACTCAACATATTCATAATGGTTGACTTTCCTACATTGGTATAACCTACAAGTGCTACACGAACCATCTTACCACGGTTACTACGTTGTACAGCTTTTTGTTTATCTATTTTTTCGAGTTTGGCTTTTAGGCGTGAAATTTTATCTTTTATGATTCGTCTATCGGTTTCAATTTGGGTTTCACCGGGACCTCTCATTCCTATCCCTCCTTTTTGACGTTCGAGGTGTGTCCATAGACGCGTTAAGCGAGGCAACATATATTGCAGTTGAGCTAGTTCTACCTGTGTTTTGGCATTTGCGGTTTGGGCTCTACTCGCAAAAATATCTAAAATAAGGTTGCTTCTATCTAATATTTTACGTTCAAGCGTTCGTTCTATATTTCGTAGTTGCGAAGGCGATAATTCGTCATCGAAAATGACCATATCAATATCATTCTCTCTAACGTATTTATTGATTTCTTCCAGCTTACCTTTCCCTACAAATGTTTTATTATTGGGCTGTTCCATATTCTGAACAAAATTACGAACAGTTTTTGCTCCTGCTGTCTCAGCTAAGAAAGCCAATTCGTCTAAATGTTCATAGACTTCTTGCGTGCTTTCTCCCTTTTGTATGATGCCGACCAGTACGGCGGTTTCTTGTATTTTTTTTGTTTCTATGTATTCCATTAAATGTTTTTACTGTTTTTTTTCGTTTTCTGAGAAACTAAAGTCCGTTTTTTTTGCACTCACCTGTTTCGCGTTAGGGATAGAAACGGCATCCTTTTGTGTTGTTGCATATATGCAACACAAAAGATATAGTGGATAGCCCGACCATTACGGCGTTAAAAAGTAGTGTAGTACAACGAAACTGCTTTTTTATGACGTAATGGGAACGCCCAAACCCTCACTTTGCTTAAAACCAATGTCCACCTAAGGCTTCTCGAAACGGCCAAGGGATAGACACAAGTATGATTAACAGTGCTATAAGGTAAAATTTCCCGATACGAGCGAATATGGCTGAATCGTCTGTCATCTTTTTTATTTTAAGATATCCTACGGTTATCAATGCAATTGCAATAAGCATCCCCAAGGTGTGTTCTACCGCGAAAAAACGGGAATAAGCGTCTTTCATGTGCGAAAAGCCTTTGTATTTTTCTTCCATTATATAGAGGACTATTCCCAGCATCAATTGAATGTGCGAAAGGATAAAGGTGGCTAGAAATAGTGTTTTGTCTTTTGCTTCAACTTTTCCGTTGTCTTTTTTGGTAAACGCTACATATATTGCATATACAAGCGAAAGTATTAACATCCATCGTAAGCCTGAATGTGCATGTGCTAATCCATTAATCATTTTTTATTTTGTTTTTGATTTGTTTTAAAAATTTAGAGACGTAAACAAAATCGTTTACTTCTTTATTGTCAGTCGTGAGTATGGTTTCTTTGTTTCCTATCCAATGGTTATGCCCTTGGTTTAGGAACATGATGTTGTCGCCGATTTCTAATACCGAGTTCATATCGTGCGTAATAACGATGGTGGTCATGTCGTATTCTTCGGTGAGGTCTTTTATCAGGTTATCTATCAAAATTGAAGTTACCGGGTCTAATCCTGAATTGGGTTCATCACAAAACAGGTATTTAGGATTCATTACGATTGCTCTTGCTATGGCTATTCTTTTTTGCATCCCTCCACTGGTTTCGGCTGGGTATAAATCATTTTTACCGATGATGTTCACGCGTTCCAAACAAAAGTTTGCTCTTTCCAACATTTCTTTTTTGGTCATATTGGAAAACATTTTGAGCGGAAACATTACGTTTTCGACGACGGTCAAAGAATCGAAAAGTGCACTTCCTTGAAAAAGCATTCCAATTTCTTTACGGATTTCTTTTTTCTCTTTTTTCTTTAGTGCCAGAAAATTTCTCCCGTCATAAAGCACTTCACCTGCATCCGGTTCTATCAAACCGACTATACATTTGGTAAGTACAGATTTACCCGAACCACTTTGCCCTATGATTAAGTTGGTTTTTCCGGTTTCAAACACACACGAAACATCGTGAAGTATTTGTACGCCATTAAAGGATTTGGATATGTTTTTTATCTCTATCAAGGAATTAAAAGTAATTGTGTTATCAGTACATTTGAGAACAGTATGATAATACTACTGTAAACAACCGCGTCGGTACTTGCTTTCCCGACTTCCAATGCTCCTCCTCTTGCGTTATATCCGAAATAACTGGAAACTGAAGTGATAATGAAAGCAAAAACAATAGATTTAAACAGGGCATAAAATATCATAAACCCATTATCTCCTGAAAAAACTCTTATTCCAAAAAGAAAATCCTCGATGGAAACCAAATCGGTTGTATATGCTATAAAACCTCCTCCTAAAAACCCGAAGAACATACTAAAAATAACAACGATAGGGAAAATCATCATTAGTCCGATTATTTTGGGGCTGATTAAATATCCCGCGGAGTTAACTCCCATTATTTCTAACGCATCAATTTGTTCCGTTACTCGCATTGTTCCCAATTCGGAGGCAATATTTGACCCTATTTTTCCGGCTAATATCAAGGACATAATGGTTGGGGAAAACTCTAAAATAATGGATTGTTTTAAGGTAAATCCTACAGTATATCTCGGTATTAAAGGAGAATCGATTGCGGTCGCGGTTTGTATGACCAATACACCTC
>JALWSJ010000360.1:1830-3277 GCA_026993705.1 Flavobacteriales bacterium | reverse complement strand
TATCACAAGCTCAAGAAGAATGTAGAGGGATTCAACGCTATTGTTCACCATCACCTAAAAAATCGGGGTTTGTTTACAATGGTCAATCGGTATTCGGAGCTTTTACTCAAGGAGATACTGCTGAAGTAAGTATTGTAGTTTACAAAAATATGGACTACAGAATTGTAATTTGTTCAGGTGAAGATGCTTTAGATGGCAACATTCAATTCAAAATTGTAGAAAAAGTAACCAAACCGCATTGGGAAGAAATTAAGACACTTGAAACAATAGAAGAATACGATGAAGAATCGAATACAACAACGAAGAAACAAGTAGAAAAAATCGTAAAGAAAAGAGTGTACGACAAAGTTGAAGTTGTTCGTTACGACAATTCTAAATATGAAAATGACCCGGAATTTCAATTCAGTTCGGACAAAACAAGAAAATTAATTCTTAAGGTATATATTCCTATGTTGGATGGCGAAACTTCTAACGGATTGGATGCTGACGCCATGGCTTGTGTTGGTTTATTAATTGAGCACAAACAATCAGCTAAAACTGGTTTTATTCGATAATTATCAAACATTTTTCATAAAGCTCTATTCACTCTGTGAATAGAGCTTTTTTTTATACTCAACAATGAATATATACAATAAATTAAACGAAAAGAAACACAACATCGTTATCACCAGTCACCGTTCGCCGGACGGAGATGCTATTGGTTCATCACTTGCCTTATTCCACTACTTAAAAAAGAAAGGACATGAAGTAACTGTAGTTGTACCTGACTCCTACCCTAACTTTTTAAACTGGCTTACCGGTTCACCGGAGATTATGACTTTTGAAAGTAAGCAGAAAGAAGTGGAAACACTTATAACAGATGCAGAATTACTTTTTTGTTTGGACTACAATGAAGCCGGACGAGTCGGAGATATGCAAGAAACTGTTGTCAACTCCAAAGCTTTCAAGATAATGATAGACCATCATCTTCATCCTTCTGATTTTTGTGATTATACCATTTCTGATACAAACTCTTGTTCTACGGCACAGTTGGTCTATGAGTTCATAGAAAAGGCCGGAGACCTAAACCTTATAGACGAAACAATTGGCGAGGGAATATATTGCGGAATAGTTACCGACAGTGGCTCTTTTCGATTTCCATCCGTAACTCCAAAAACACACTTGATAGCCGCCGATTTAATTCAACGCGGATTAAACCATTCAAGAATACATGAAAATCTGTTTGATGTCAATACATTAAACAGATTACATTTATTGGGCTATGCCTTAAATGAAAAACTAAGAGTTTTGGAGGATATTCCGGTTGCTCTGATAGACTTATCCTTGGAAGAAGCAGAAAAGTTTGATGTAAAAAAAGGAGATACGGAAGGATTGGTTAACTACGCCCTTTCTGTTGAAGGTGTTCAAATGGCTGCTTTTATTCGCGAAGATAAAGACAGAGTAAAAA
>JALWSJ010000360.1:0-1820 GCA_026993705.1 Flavobacteriales bacterium | reverse complement strand
TAAAAATGTCTTTTCGTTCCAAAGGCGATATTCCCGTAAATGAATTTTCTGCCCAATATTTTAGTGGTGGAGGGCATAAAAATGCAGCAGGAGGAATGTGCGAAAAATCATTAGAAGAAACACTGGTATTGTTTGAAAAGAATATTCGTGTTTTTTTTCAAGAACTTGACAACTAATACCATTTAAACATTGAAATGATATTATTTGTACTTATTTCATTCCGCGTTAGGGATTTTAAGCGACTGTGAAAAACAGTTGAGTTTTTGAGCTAACGTAAAAATATTTACAATTTAATAATTGTTTGATTATCAATATTGTATTTTAACGTTAGTTGGAATCCCTAACACGAGCAAAATAGACGGATATAAAGCGTTTTTTGATTCCTTATCCTTGTTAGAAGTTAATTACAATTTGTCTATAAGTTAAAAATTAGTTCTTTTCATTTCACTCGTCGTTATTTTTGCGAACTAGAGCTACGCTATGCTTCTTAAAAATGCCTAGATTGAAAAGAAAATAATCTAACTTCACTTTTATACACAAACTGTAAATAACTTCTTCAAAATTATTTTCCATAACTGGAGCTATGCAAAAGAATTTTTCATCGACTAAGAAACCAAAAATTCACTTTCTATCCGCCTATTTCACTCGCGTTAGGGATAGAAACGGCATCCTTTTGCCCTCCCTCCTTTTGGAGGGCAAAAGATATAGTGGATAGCCCGCCCCTCATTTACAAGAACAAACATATCGCTTTGGCGAGACGTTTGTTTTTGTAAATGAGGGGAACGCCCAAAACAATAAAACCCGACAAATCCTAAGCTTTTCATTATCGTTTCTATATATTGAACATTAAAAACAGTGGTTTCGACATAGAAAACTATTGTAAATCAAAAAGTTTGTTTAATTTTAGAGATAGATTGCGAATCTACACTACTAACATTTAAACATTTGAGCATTATGAGAATATTTTTAGCCTTAGCTTTATTGATTTCAACCGGTATTTTCGGACAAGATAAAAAGTTGACTTCCGGAGAGATTAATTTTCATGCTATTGAAAAAAGAGAAGTACAAGCGGTAAATAAAGACTTTAGCAGTAAGATAAACCTTAGTACAGGAAACATAGAATTTAAAGTTCCGATGGATAATTTTAAATTTAAGACTCCACTGATGAAAAAGCACTTTAACAGCCAAGAAAACATTAATGTAGCTCAATTTCCATACGCTTTTTTTGTAGGTAAAATAACGACTAATACAGACATAACGAAGGAAGGAAGACACATTGTTACCGTTAAGGGTAAAATGACAATCAAAGGAATTTCGCACCCCTTTGAAGCAAAAGGGTTGTTGATTAACAAAAATGGGACTTCAATAATTACCTCTAGTTTTTTGATTGACGGAACCCAATATGGACTGACTAGTGACAAAGTTAAAAAATTTGCTGACCAGATTGAAGTATCTTTACAAGGTGAATATTTGTAGTGCTTGTTTAAAATGTATAGCACTTCACTTGCCAATGTTATAAAAATGTTAATCAATCAAAGAAAAAAATAATACTCCCCCATAATTAATTATATTTACAATCATAGTGGATTTGTTTTTGCAAAAACAATATGATAAATAATTGTAATTAGACGAACAATGGGGAATTTATTTATAGAAGGAACAGACCAAACTTTAGAGGTCGATTTTAAAACCGATGGAAAATTAAGATTACAGGGGATTTCTACTCCTGATCATGTCAATCGTTTTTTTGATCCTTTGTTTCAATGGGTGAAAGATTTTGAAAAAACTGAACCTAAAATCTTAGAAATTGAATTATTTAT
>JALWSJ010000359.1 GCA_026993705.1 Flavobacteriales bacterium | reverse complement strand
GGAAACGATGTACCCGATAGCGGCAAAGTGGTTTATCGAAAGGGGATAAATGTCGGTTATTTAAAACAAGAAGCTGACTACGACGATGAAATGACAGTTATCGACACGGTTTTTGAATCTGATAACGAAAAGTTGAAAGCTATTAAAGAATATGAAAGGTGTTTGCTTCATCCAGAAGATACTGAAGCATTGCAAGAAGCATTTGATAAAATAACAGAACTCGATGCATGGAATAAAGAAGCTCATATAAAGGAAACACTTTCAAAATTGAAATTGTTTGATTTGAACCAACAAATCAAACTATTATCTGGTGGTCAAAAAAGACGATTGGCTTTAGCCAAAGAAATCATCGAAGAACCTGACTTACTGATTTTAGATGAACCGACCAATCATTTGGATTTGGATATGATAGAGTGGCTAGAGAATTATTTGGTGAATACCAATATCTCTCTCTTTATGGTAACGCATGACCGCTACTTTTTGGAACGAGTTTGTAACGAAATTTTAGAAATAGATAGAGGAACACTCCATCGTTATAAAGGAAACTATTCTTATTATCTTGAAAAAAGAGCCGAACGCTATCAAAAAGCAGAGGCAGAAGTTGGAAAGGCTAAAAATCTTTTAAAAAAGGAACTGGAATGGATGCGTCGTCAACCTAAAGCTAGAGGAACAAAAGCTAAATCTAGAATTGCCGATTTTCATAAAACCAAAGAAAAAGCATCGCAAAACTTTAAAGAAGATAAAGTTGCTATCAATGTAAAAATGGAACGCTTAGG
Source organism: Flavobacteriales bacterium (assembly GCA_026993705.1). Lineage (GTDB taxonomy): Bacteria > Bacteroidota > Bacteroidia > Flavobacteriales_D > Parvicellaceae > S010-51. Next base: position 2,501 of record JALWSJ010000359.1, on the reverse strand, counting down.
TTCAAAAATACTAGAATTGCATAACGTCTCTAAGGCTTTTGGTGATAAAAAAATACTGGAAAAGTTTAATTATACATTTAAGAAAGGAGAAAAAGTTGGTCTTGTTGGGGCAAATGGAGCAGGAAAAACAACGCTATTAAATATAATTACAGGTGCAGAAGATATAGATTCTGGGAAAGTTGTATTGGGTGAAACCGTTGTTTTAGGTTATTATAATCAAAAAGGATTACAACTAAAGGAAGATAAACGTGTTATTGAAGTCATCCGCGATATAGCAGAATATCTTCCAATTGGAGGAGGCCGTAAATTAACAGCGGTTCAATTGTTAGAAAAATTTCTATTCCCTTCACATACTCATTTTCAATACGTTTCTACATTGAGCGGTGGTGAACAAAAACGATTGTACTTGCTTACTATTTTGATGAAAAACCCCAATTTTTTGATATTGGATGAGCCAACCAATGATTTGGATATCTTCACCTTACAAGTACTCGAAGATTATCTTGCAGAGTTTCAAGGATGTCTAATAGTTGTTTCTCACGATCGTTATTTTATGGATAAAATCGTTGAGCATATTTTTGTTTTAAATGGAGATGGAACAATGGATGATATTTTGGGAAGTTATGCAAATTACAGAGCGTTCAAAAAGAATAGAGAAAATGACGAAAAAAAAGAGAAAACAGAAAAGGCTGTAAAAAAAGAGTCAAAAAAGAATGATAAGCCTAAAGTAAAATTAAGTTACAAAGAGCAACGGGAGTACGAACAGTTGGAAAAAGAGATAGAACAGTTGGAAGAGGAAAAAGAAATTTTATCTCAAGAATTAAATAATCCTTCTAATCCCTACGAAAAAATCGCTGAAATATCGGAGCGACTAACTCAATTAGTAAAAGAATTGGATGAAAAATCTAATCGTTGGTTAGAGTTAGCAGAATATGCATAAGGTAAATACTTGTAGGATTAAGGTTAAACTTTAGATAAAGTTTACAAGATTTCTAGGTCTTTTCAGTATATTTGTTGCTATAAAAAATAGAGGCGATGCGTAAAGACTTTAGTCAAACAACGATTAAACGAACTTCAAAAACTGGAAAAACGAGCAAAAAAGTCGAAAATTGGACGGCTCCCGAACAAATATCCGTACAAAATTTTTATGATAAAAAAGATTTGGAGGATGTTCATCATTTAAAGTATGTAGCTGGGATTGCTCCCAATTTAAGAGGACCTTATTCTACGATGTACGTTCTTCGTCCTTGGACAATTCGCCAGTATGCAGGGTTTAGTACAGCCGAAGAATCCAATGCTTTTTACAGAAGAAATTTGGCAGCTGGTCAAAAGGGGTTATCCGTTGCTTTTGATTTAGCAACACATCGAGGATATGATTCAGACCACCCAAGGGTGGTTGGTGATGTTGGAAAAGCCGGAGTTGCAATAGATTCTGTCTTGGATATGAAAATTCTCTTTGACCAAATTCCTCTCGATAAAATGTCGGTTTCAATGACCATGAATGGTGCTGTTCTTCCTATTCTAGCTTTTTATATTGTCGCAGCCGAAGAACAAGGGGTTGACCAAAAACTACTTTCTGGAACTATTCAGAACGATATTTTAAAAGAGTTTATGGTGCGGAATACATACATTTATCCGCCTTTGCCTTCCATGCGTATTATCTCAGATATTTTTGAATATACATCGAAGTATATGCCTAAATTCAATTCCATTAGTATTTCGGGATATCATATGCAAGAAGCGGGTGCTACAGCAGATATTGAATTGGCTTATACTTTAGCGGATGGTTTGGAGTATTTAAAAACAGGAATAGCTTCTGGTTTAGATGTGGATTCTTTTGCTCCTCGCTTATCTTTTTTCTGGGCTATAGGAATGAATCATTTCATGGAAATTGCCAAAATGAGAGCGGGAAGATTATTGTGGGCAAAAATTGTTAAACAATTTAATCCTAAAAATCCTAAGTCACTAGCTTTACGAACGCATTGTCAAACGAGTGGGTGGAGTCTTACAGAACAAGACCCTTTTAATAATGTGGCTAGAACTTGTATAGAAGCCATGGCGGCAACTTTAGGTGGAACTCAGTCTTTACATACAAATGCGCTGGACGAAGCAATTGCTTTACCAACTGATTTTTCTGCAAGAATTGCAAGAAATACTCAAATTTATATTCAAAACGAAACGGATATTACCAAAGCAATTGATCCGTGGGCAGGTTCTTATTATGTCGAAAAATTAACACACGAAATAGCAGAAAAAGCATGGAAACTCATCGAGGAAGTGGAAGAGTTGGGAGGAATGGCAAAAGCTATAGAAACGGGTATTCCTAAGATGAGAATAGAGGAGGCGGCAGCGAGAAAACAGGCAAAAATTGATGCAGGAAAGGAGATTTTAGTTGGTGTAAATGCTTATCAAACCGATGAAGAGGCTGATATTGAAATTTTAGAAGTTGATAACACTAAGGTTCGATTATCTCAAATAGAGAGGTTGAATAAGATGAAAGC
>JALWSJ010000358.1 GCA_026993705.1 Flavobacteriales bacterium | reverse complement strand
AAACCGCTTCCTCCGTATCCAATACCTGGAAATAAAAATCGGTTTCCGATACGTGTATCCGTACCCATCCCCCTACGAACCGAATCAACATCTGCTCCGATTTTCTCACAATAATTAGCAATCTCATTCATAAAAGTGATTTTGGTTGCTAAAAATGAATTGGCTGCATATTTAGTAAGTTCCGCCGACTTTTCATCCATAAAAATAATAGGGTTTCCTTGACGAACAAAAGGCTTGTATAACTCATTCATTATCTTCCTAGCTCTTTCCGAACGTGTCCCTATAACGACTCTATCAGGCTTCAAGAAATCATCAACCGCAAAACCTTCTCGTAAAAACTCTGGATTTGATACCACGTCAAAATCTACATTTGCGTGTTTCGATATTACCTCACTCACCTTCTCAGCTGTTCCAACGGGAACAGTACTTTTATCTACAATTACTTTGTAATCCTTTATCATCTTACCCAACTCATCAGCCACTCCAAGTATATACGATAAATCTGCTGAACCATCTTCTCCAGGAGGTGTTGGTAAAGCAAGAAATATAATTTGAGCTTCCTCAACTGCTTCTTCCAAATCTGTAGTAAAATTTAATCTTCCTGCTTTAATATTGCGTTCAAACAACACATCTAGATGCGGTTCGTAAATAGGAACAATCCCATTTCGCATTTTTTCTACTTTTTCTTTATCAATATCAACGCATATAACGTCGTTTCCTGTCTCGGCAAAACAAGTACCTGTAACTAAACCTACATAACCTGTTCCTATTACTGCTATTTTCATATGGATATAATTTCTTTTATTTTTCGTTACAAAATTCTAAAACTGCTTGCGTAATATATTCTAATTGTTTTTCATCCAATTCGGTATGCATTGGAAGAGATAAAACGGTTTTACACAACCCCTTTGTTACGGGGAACTGCCCATCTGTCACTCCCTCCTGTAAATATGCCTTCTGCTTATGCAAAGGGACGGGATAATAAATCATAGAAGGAATACCTTTTTCCTTTAAAAAAGTTTGTAACTCATCTCTATTAATTCCCTTTGTTTTTAATGTATATTGATGAAAAACATGTGTAGAATAGCTTGCTGTAACTGGTATTTCTAATGACTCAATTTCTTTAAAAGCATCGTTATAAAACATTGCCGCTTTATTTCTAGCACTACTATATTCATCCAAATGAGGTAATTTAACGCGTAACACCGCAGCTTGAATAGAATCTAAACGAGAATTTACTCCCACTTCATCGTGATAATAGCGTTTATACATACCATGATTAACTATGGCTTGAAGACGTTTTGCCAAATCATCATCATTGGTAAACAACGCACCTCCATCACCGTAACAACCTAAATTTTTAGAAGGGAAAAAAGAAGTTGTTCCAATTGTTCCAATTGTTCCTGCTTTTTTTACTGTACCATCTGCAAACGTATAATCGGCACCAATAGCTTGTGCAGTATCCTCAACCACAAATAAATTGTGTTTTTGAGCAATTTCCATTATGCTGTCCATATTGGCACATTGTCCGAATAAATGAACAGGAATAATAGCTTTTGTTCGAGGCGTAATTGCTTTTTCAACTTCATGGGGATTTAGGGCAAACGTATCTCTGTCAACATCCACCAAAACAGGCTTTAATTTTAACAAGGCAATTACCTCAACAGTTGCTGCGAAAGTAAAATTAGATGTAATTATTTCGTCTCCTTCTTCTAGCCCTAATGCCATTAATGCTATTTGCAGTGCATCAGTTCCATTTCCGCAGGGTATTACATGATTTACATTTAGGTAATCTTCTAATTCTGCTTGAAATTTCTTCACCTCAGGACCTTTTATAAATGCCGAAGACTCAATAACATCTAGTATTGATTTATCGATTTGAGATTTTATTTTCTTGTACTGACTTTTTAAGTCAACCATTTGGATATTTTCCATTCGAATTGTGGTTTGCATATAAACCACAAATATACTATTTTATATAATGAACATGTTTAATTCACTCTAAAACCTTAAATCTGCAAATAAAATTCCGACTAAAAAAACAAAAGCTCCGCACAACAACGAGCGGAGCTTTCAACAAACAAAAACAAATCAACACTTATCAACCTCACTTCTTTTAGCGAATAATCGCTAGTTTTATCGCAATCTAATCTTCTGACCTATGGTTAGAACAGAAGACTCTTCTAATTCATTTTTTTTGTATAGTTTCTTTAATTTAACACCTTCCATTTGTGCTATGTCTCTCAATGACTCACCTGACCTGACTATATGATATTTTTCATCAGTTTTACCTCTTTTTGATAAGATATATACTCTGTCTCCCTTTCTCAATTTAGTGGTCTCGTCACAATCATTATATTGATATAGCAACCACAAAGGCAAATCAAATTCTTTTGCTATTTTATAATAGGTATCTCCATTTTCAGCAATAATATAAGCTGTTTTCAAAAAGTAATGTTTAGCATGTATATTCTTTTTTACAGGTAATAGTACGAGTTCGCTATTTTCTATTTCGATGCGTTGAACAGGAGCTTTTTTTGCAGAAATTAACTCCATTCTATCGTATTGATACAACCCATTTGCTTCTATTATATCTATTAATAGACGTGCGTATTTTGGATTGGTTGCATAACCAGCTTTTCTGAGCCCCTTAGCCCAACCTTCGTAATCGGTTATTTCTAAAGAAAATAGAAAAGCATACCTTTTGCGATTGTATAAAAATTTTGAGTGATCTTCAAACGATTCAAAAGCATTGGTATATTTTCTAAAGCACTCGTCCTTTTTATCGTCGTCTTTGTAAATTCCCGGACCATCCCAGTTATGACATTTAATCCCGAAGTGATTATTAGCATATCTTGCTAATTCTGAATTTCCGTTACCACTCTCAAGCATACCTTGTGCCAAAGTTATACTTGCCGGTATACCATACTTCACCATTTGAGCAATCGCTTCTTCTTTCCACATTTCAACATAGTCCTGCTTAGAGAAAAAACGCTCAGAAGGCTGTGCCAGTGCACTTCCTACCATAAAAAACAGTAATATAACCGTTAAATTACGCCTCATTTTGTTGTTTGTTTTGTTTGTTGTTTGAATTTGAACGCAAGTTACTAACAATTGTTTCAATAATTGTTGAAAACTTTAACTTTTTTTCAGTTTTCAACTTTTTGTTCTGGGTTAATAACAACTTTCATTTCTCAAACACTACTATTTTTTTTGCACTCATTTGTATCGCGTTAGGGATTTGTATCCCTAACACGGGCAAAATAGACGATATAAAGAG
>JALWSJ010000357.1 GCA_026993705.1 Flavobacteriales bacterium | reverse complement strand
CTGTTCAACAAACATATCGCTCTCGCGAAACATTTGTTGAACAGTTTGAGGTCGGGCTATCCGCTATATCTTTTGGTTTGCATAAAGCAAACAAACCAAAAGGATGCCGCTCCTATCCCTAACGCAAGAAGTAATAATGAACGAATTATTATATTACATTTGCAAACCGAATTTTGAACTTGTTTAAGGTTCTATAAACGACAAAACAACAAAGATAAATGAAAAACATACTTTCCATACTCATATTCTTATTCCTAGCTACAACAGCTTTAGGACAAGAGATGTATGTCGATATAAAAACAAACAATCCCTCGCCTAGCGTTGGGGAACAGTTTAAAATATCTTACCTCTTAAAATTAAAATTGGATGGAGGTATGGCATCCATCTCACACAATGGGATACGAATTGCAAAACCCAACTTCGGGAGTGCTTTTGAAGTCGTAGATGAAGGAACAGAATCAACAGGATTTGGTTTCGGAGGCTTTGGTGATATGGATATGACCATTACTAAATATTCATTTGTATTACGTCCCAAAAAAGAAGGAACATTTAAAATTCCACCTTTAACCTTTCTCATCAATGGAGAAGAAGTAACCTCGGGTACGTTTACCATAAACGTAGGCAAAGGAAATCCAAACGTTAAAATACAAAGTGCTGACCCTAACCTATTTGTTCGAATAGAACTTAACAAAAGAAATGTTTATAAAGGAGAACCAATAACAGCTATTTACAAAGTATATACGCGTTATCGAGGTTTCGCCATAGAAGACTATGATATGCCTATGACCAACGGAGTATGGAAAGAAGAAATCAAATCCCCAAGCAAAGGTTGGCCTCAAACGACACAAGTAGTCAATAACATGAATTACTACGTTCTAACACTCAAGAAAGAAGTAATCATACCGCAAAAAACAGGAGAAATTAAATTTGAACCGATAAGCATCACCGCTGAAATAGGACGTTCGTTCTGGAACAGAGGACAACGAAAAACCGTTAAAAGCAATACCCCAAAAATAAAAGTTAAGCCACTACCTAAACCCGCACCGATGGATTTCTACGGTCAAGTCGGTACTAACTATTATATGGATGTTACTTTTTCAACCAACCATCTAAAAACCAACGAACCGATAGATGTAAAAGTCGTAATCGGCGGAAAAGGAAATATCAACCAACTAACCGAATTGGATTTAAAATTCCCGCAAGATTTTGAAGTTTTTGAACCCGAAACAAAAGAACATATTAAGATTAGCACATCAGGAATTTCAGGTAAAAAAATATATAATTACTTGGTTATTCCAAGGTACAGAGGAGAGTTTGACATTCCGGAAATTACATTCAGTTATTTTGATGTACGCAAAAAGAAATTTATCACTCTAAAATCAAAACCACAAAAAATAATTGTGGAAAAAGGTCGTGAAGAAGGACATTTCACAACGGGAACGGCAACCGGTATAGAGAAAAAAGATGTAGAAATATTAAACAGCGACATTCACCACATAAAAGAAAAGACAGCACTCTATGCCAACAGCGAAACACTATATGACAAATGGTTTTTTTGGGTAGGATTGTTCTTCCCTGTATTTGCCATTTTGTTTGCTGCACTTTTTGTTTATATCTTACAAAAATTAAGAGGCAATGAATTTCAACTTAAAAGAAAAAGAGCAAATAAAACGGCTACAGTAAGATTGAAGAAAGCTTCTAAATTACTAAGCGAAAAGAAAACAGGAGAATTTTACGAAGAATTATACAAAGCCATTTTGGATTATATTTCTGTTAAATTCGGTTTACCTTTTGCCAAACTAAATAAAGAAACCATAAAAGAAACTCTACAAAAACATAATGTAGATGAAACAACCACAAAACAATTAATAGACATTTTAGACGAAGCGGAAATGGCTCGTTTCTCACCTACCACACAATCGGGAGCGGAACAAACGTTAGAATCAGCTAATGATATTATAAATAAAATTGAGAAAAATGTTAAGTAATATAAAATATACAATCATTCTGCTACTCACCTTGACGAGTTTTAGTGTTTTTGCTTTAGACAAGCAAGAGGCTCAACAACTGTTTGAAGAAGCCAATAAAAAATATACGGAACAAGCATATAAAGCTGCAGATTCTTTATATACTAAATTAGAAAAGGAAGGATTTTATTCTCCTGAACTGTATTATAATTTGGGAAATGTAAACTATAAACTAAGAAACATTCCCGAAACTATTTATTATTACGAAAAGGGTCTGAAACTTTCTCCTGGGAACGAGGATATTATTCATAATCTAAAACTTGCCAACCAATTATTGGCTGACAAAAATACCATTAAAACCTCTACGCGAATAGATGATTTATTATACAGTTTTATTCACAGCTCGACTAACTTTTGGGCATTGATGGCACTTTTATTTGCCCTTATCGGCGGGATGCTTTTAGTTGTTTTTATAATTACCCAAAATAACCGTTTAAGAAAAATAACATTTTATATCGGTGTCGCCTCATTTTTATTGGCAACGACTTTTACTTATTTCGCTTCATTAGAGTACAACAAGCAAACCCACTACGAATACGGCATCATCTACTCCCCTTATGTTGAGCTGAAAACCGAACCGTCAGACAAGGCTAGTTCTGCATTTATTTTACACGAAGGAACAAAAGTTAAAGTATTGAATGAAAACGAACATTGGTATGAAGTATCATTCGGAGAGGGACAGGTGGCGTGGTTGAAAAAAGAAGATTTACGCGTTTTTTAAATTTCCTTTAAACTACTACCTATGAACAAAATACTACTATTCGCTTTGCTAACATTCCTATTGGGGGCATGTGATGCCCAAAAAGAGGAAAAACACCAAGAAGCGAAAACACAGCAACCTACATCTGTAAGCAACACTAATTCCATTACAGATGGAGAACAAGTTACCTACTATCCTAATGGTCAAGTAAAACTAAGAGGAAACCTTAAAGACGGTAAAAAAACAGGAATGTGGTACGCTTACTACGAAAACGGAGTCAAACAAAGTGAAAACGAATACAATTATGATGTACTGAATGGTAAATCGGCAACGTTTTATCCATCGGGACAACTTCGATACATCGGTTATTTTAAAAACGGAAAGAAAGACGGACTTTGGGAATATTACTCTAAAGAAGGAGAGCTACAAAAATCTGTTACTTTTAGGAAAGGGAAGATTCAAAAATAATAGAAGCTTAAATTAACGTTTTCAATCCTTTCAAAGCTAATACCAATGAAAGAAACGAGAGGGAGGAACGAGTGAAAGTGGAGTGAATAC
>JALWSJ010000356.1 GCA_026993705.1 Flavobacteriales bacterium | reverse complement strand
CATTTAAAATTAATTAATGACATTTAAAGAACTCGGCTTAGACGAACAATTGTTGGAAGCCTTAGATTTTATGGGGTTTGAAAAAGCAACTCCTATTCAAGAACAATCCATTCCACATATATTAGAAGGTAAAGATTTAATCGGCTGTGCTCAAACGGGTACCGGTAAAACGGCAGCATTTATCCTTCCTATTCTAAATAAAATTGTAGAAAAACAATACAAACATACAAGTACACTTATCGTTGTCCCAACCAGAGAATTGGCACAGCAAATCGACCAACAAGTGCAAGGATTATCTTACTTTACCGGTGCAACTTCTATCTGTTTGTATGGCGGTGGTAAAGCAGGTGATTGGAATACACAGAAAAAAGCAATGGATAGAGGTGTGGATATTATCATCGCAACCCCCGGTAAATTAATTACTCACCTCATTATGAAGAATGTGAACGTGAGCACCATTGAAAACTTAATCCTTGATGAAGCGGATAGAATGCTAGACATGGGATTTTATGAAGATATTTGCCGTATTATTTCATTTCTTCCGGAGAACAGACAAAGTTTGATGTTTAGTGCTACCATGCCTCCTAAAATAAGGGCTTTGGCTAAACGCTTTTTGAAAAACCCGGTAGAAGTAAGTATTGACATTTCCAAACCTTCGGAAGGTGTTTCACAGTTGGCTTACCGTGTTTATGATAAACAGAAGACACCTCTCATAAAAAAGTTAATAGAGGAGCGTCCTGACTATAAGAGTATTCTTATTTTTACTTCTACGAAACGAAAAGTAAATGATATTGTTCGATCTTTAAAGGGCGGTGGCTATCTTGTTAAAGGAATTTCATCGGACTTGGAACAAAAAGACAGAGAAGAGGTTCTTTTGGATTTTTCTAATAGAAAGGTACGCGCTTTGGTTGCTACTGACGTTATCAGTAGAGGTATTGATATTAAAGATATTAATATGGTCATCAATTACGATGTTCCGAAAAACCCTGCTGACTATGTACACAGAATCGGCAGAACGGCTCGTGCAGAAACAAAAGGGGAAGCTATTACTTTGGTGAATGACGACGATGCATATAAATTTAAGGGAATTGAAAAGTTAATCGAAAAAGAAGTTCCTAAAGGAAAACTTCCACAAGAATTGGGTGATGCTCCCGACTGGAAAAGCAAACCTAAAAATAACAAAAAACGATTTTACGGCAAAAAGAAAAGGTTTGGAAAATCTTCCGGAAAACCTCAAAATCGTAAGTAATATTTTTTAGCGATATTTCTCTCATTAGAAAGTTTATCCATCTTGAATATAATTCTATTGGTTTTAGGATTTTCGTTATGAAAACCCTAAAACCTCATGAATAATTAGGAATAACATTATACTGGAACAATACAATTAAGGAAAACAACTTAAAAGACAATTAAATTCCTTCTCATTGGAACGTTGTAGAATTACTGTTTTACACAATATAGCAAAGCAACGTTTCTAGGGCGAGTTTCACTACCTCCGCTTGTACCCGAAGAAAAAGAAGCAATATCTACTGAATGCGTGTGTGCTCCTGCTGAACCTGAGTTAAATTGAGGAATATTTACGGAATGATTATGATTCCCTGCTGTAGAAGAATTAAATGGAGCTATGTTTACACTATGATTATGATTACCTGCATTGGCTGTAGTAGCAGAATACCCTACTCCCCCCCATGTCGCTGGATTAGTACCATAAGCGTATCCAGTTCCATTATTCCCATAACTTGTACCTGTATTTAAATAACCATTTCCATGTAAAGCTCCATGATTATGATTTCCATTAATCGCAGTATTTGTATTAGGAGGATCCACAGAATGGTTATGATTTCCCGCAGTAGTTGTGTTCGTTGCAGGAGGATTAACTGTATGTAAATGATTTCCGGTAGAATTTGTATTTGTTGCAGGAGGATTTACCGAGTGACTATGCGACTGATAGTCTGCAGTTTGAGAAGAAGCTAAAACACGACCGACATCAATCCCTCTACCATTATCCAATCCTCGAATAAACTCACCTCTTAAATCGGGGGTTCCTCCTGTTCCGTCAGCAATTGCCCAACCTGTTGGACAAATAGAAGAATTAAAAGCTACTACAGCACCTGAAGGAAAAGCCAAAGAACTTAAATCTACAGTTTGAGCATTTCCGTTTTCTATACCTACTGTTAAGATATTAGTTGCGGTATTGAATGCAAGTCCCGATATATTTTGGTTGTCTGTACCTGCATTATCGTTAACCCAAGTATAAGTTCCACTGCCATTAGTAGAGAGAACCTGTCCGTTTGTTCCACCTGTGGGTAATTCTATTTCGTTGGTAGGGTCACTATCTGCATCATTTATTGAGAAGGTTGTACTACTTCCCCCACTTATATTTACCGTTACATTACTTCCTGAGGTTGTATTACTTAAATTTTGACTGTCGGTGTTATCTAAATAACCACTTAAATCAACGGTTGTTCCATCATTAGTTAAAGATAGTGTATTTCCCGATAGCGATAAATCTTGATTATCTGTATTATCTAAATACGGAGTTAAATCAATACTTGTTGGTGTACCATTATTGGTTATGGTTAAGATATTTGTCGTTGTATTTAAACTCAAATCTTGTATTTCGTTGGTGGAATCTGAGTCATTATCAGTGACGGTCAGAGGATTAGCTGATGTTCCGTCTCCGGAAATATTTGTTCCTGATGTTTGCACAACTTGAGAACCCCAGTTGTCTGCTCCCGATGGTGCATTTTGAGCAACCCAATTTGTCCCGTCCCACATTAAGACTTGATTAGTCGTTGCTGTACTTGGTAACTCAATTTCATTGGTTGGGTCAGAATCTCCGTCAGTAACCATTAGGGGATTGGACGTTGTTCCGTCTCCCGAAATGTTCGTTCCAGACGTCTGTACCACTTGTGTTCCCCAGTCATCTCCTGAACCGCTACCAACTTGTACCCATTGCGTTCCATCCCAATAGAAAAACAAGTTCACGTCCTTGTCATAAACCATCATACCGTTATCGGGTAGCGCCAATGCTGTACCCAATGTACTTCTTGCAACGGTGGTTAAACGAGGAATTAACATCCCTTTATCATTAGATTGAACATCCAACATAGCATTTGCATTTGGATTAGCTCCGTTATTATTGATGGCTACGCCCCCATTTTGTGCTAATGCTCCGATTGAAGCGAATACACCTAAGGCTATCAATGTTTTTTTCATAGTATTAAATAATTCTTAATCAAATGTTTATGCAATTTAGCAAAAAAATCAATTCACAAAGTATGTTTTCATTTTTTT
>JALWSJ010000355.1 GCA_026993705.1 Flavobacteriales bacterium | reverse complement strand
GGATAGAACGGCGTGTTTGAACTCCTTTTGTGTTGTTGCACTTATGCAACACAAAAGAGTGAGTAGTGATAGCCCGACCTTTACGGCATAAAAAATATTGTATTGTGAAAACAATACAGTATTTTTATGCCGTAAAGGGAACGCCCTAAACATTTATCTTATTAACTTAATTATTTACAATTACTATGTTTAAAGACAATAAAGAACCTGTTAAAATTAGTGACCTTGGTGAGTTTAAACTCATTGAACACTTAACACAAAATATTAAACTTACTCACGATTCTTCTAAAATTGGTGTGGGTGACGATGCTGCTGTACTGTTCCATGGAGACAAAGATACGGTGGTGAGTACCGATATGTTGGTTGAAGGGGTTCATTTTGATATGGTGTTTACTCCGCTTAAACATTTAGGATACAAAGCTGTGGTAGTGAATCTTAGTGATATTTATGCTATGAATGCTACGCCAACTCAGATAACGGTTTCTCTTGCCATTTCGAGTAAATATAGTGCAAATGCAATTGAAGAAATTTACGAAGGGATACTCCTTGCTGCTAAAAAATATAATGTAGATATTGTTGGTGGTGATACGACTTCTAGCTTTTCTGGTCTTGTGATAAGTATAACGGCTATTGGAGAGATTGAAAAAAACGAATCAGTTTTAAGAAGCGGTGCTAAAGAAAATGATTTAATTGTTCTTTCGGGTGATGTTGGAGGTGCTTATGTTGGACTGACTGTTCTACAAGAAGAAAAAGCAGTGTGGAAAGTTAACCCCAATTCTCAACCTGATTTTTCGGGGAAAGACTATATTTTAGGGCGACAACTTAAACCTGAAGCTCGAAAAGATATTGTGGAACTACTCAAAAAACTAGAGGTTAAACCCAATGCCATGATTGATGTTTCGGATGGTTTATCGTCTGAAATTAAACACATTTGTAAGCAATCTGGAGTTGGGTGTAATATTTACGAAGAAAAGCTCCCTATCGACCCCCTAACCTATAATACGGCTAGAGAATATGAATTAGACCCAACCATGTGTGCCTTGAATGGTGGGGAAGATTATGAATTATTATTTACCATTGCTCAAAGTGATTTCGATAAAATTAAAGGAAATCCTAATCTTACGGTGATTGGACATATTACGCCAAAAGAATCGGGTACGAATTTAATTACTACCGGCGGTTCGGTTACTCCTTTGAAAGCTCAAGGTTGGGATGGGTTTGCAGGAAAAAAAGAATAACACCTTAAATCCACAACAAAAACCTTATATTTGACTATCCTTTAATTTCAAACAAAAATGACTACAGTTTTCTTAAACGGACAGAAAGTAAAAATAGCAGGAGAAGTATCGCTTTTTGACTTTCTTACACAAAATAATCTTACAGAAAGTAAAGGCACAGCAGTAGCCGTGAATCAAGAGGTTGTGCCCAAAGATTTGTGGAAAGAAACCCAACTTAACGGCAACGACAAAATTTTAATCATTACAGCTACACAAGGCGGATAAACCAAATACTTTTATGAAATTTATTACCTTAATATTCCTTATAATAGGGTTTCACTTTAGTTTATTCGCTCAAAAAGAATATCAAAAAGCACTTGATGAATCTTGTAGTTGTGTAGAAAAAATAAACTTAGAAGATACAGACGCCCAAGAACAAGTACAAGATTGCCTTGAAAAAACAATGATTAAAAACTTTGAACATCTTGCCGAACACTTCAAGGTAAATATGAACGAAATAGATGAACAAAAAGGCTATGAAATAGGTCTGAAATTTGGCGAAGATTTACTCAAAAACTGCGAAGCCTTTATTGCTTTTTCTATGAAAGTAGCTAAAGAAAGTGGAGATTTGGACTATGATAAAATAAAAGCCAATCAAGACAAATTATTCTATCGAGGTAGAATTTATAAAACCGAAAAAAATTGTTTTCTTACCGTTTCCTTCCTAACAAGTGGCGGAGAACAAATCAATTTTATTGTTCTAAATGATTTTCCAAACGCTGATATTGTATTAAACTTCACGGAAGATAATAATAACACTCCATTGACTATTTTTTACAAAATAGAAACGCTATATTCAACAGAGCTTAATACCTTTGTACAATATAAGGTCATTACCAAAATAGAACATTAATAAAACTTACACTAAACATACAATGGCAAAAAAAGAAATCATACCCAATGCCGAATCGAAAATAACACGTGACGGATTTCCAAATTCTGAGAAAATTTATGTAGCCGGAACGATACATCCGGAAATTAGAGTTGCTATGCGTGAAATTACGTTAACCGATTCTAAACCTATGTTCTCTGATGGAGAATTTAAGAAAAAGAAGAATCCTCCTGTAACGGTTTATGATACTTCGGGTCCTTATACCGACCCATCAATAAAAATAGATGTTCGCAAAGGGATTCCTTCCATTCGTAAACAATGGATTTTAGATAGAGGCGATGTGGAAGAATTGCCAAGCATAAGCTCTGAGTACGGCAAAGAACGATTAGCCAGCAGCGAATTAAATCACTTGCGTTTTAACCATTTACAAAAGCCACTACGTGCAAAAAAAGGGATGAATGTAACTCAAATGCACTATGCAAAAAAGGGAATCATTACACCTGAAATGGAATACGTAGCCATACGAGAAAATCAACGTTGGCAAGAATATAAAGGGTTAGCGACACAACATAAAGGACAAAGTTTTGGTGCAAATATTCCCGATGTAATTACACCTGAATTTGTGCGTTCTGAAATTGCAGCAGGCAGAGCGGTATTACCCAACAATATCAATCACCCTGAGTCGGAACCGATGATTATCGGGAGAAATTTTCTTGTTAAAATCAATGCCAACATTGGAAATTCTGCCGTTACTTCCTCAATAGAAGAAGAAGTAGAAAAAATGGTGTGGGCGACGCGTTGGGGAACCGATACAGTGATGGATTTGAGCACAGGGAAAAACATCCATGAAACTAGAGAATGGATTATCCGAAATTCACCCGTTCCGATTGGAACTGTGCCTATTTATCAAGCCTTGGAAAAGGTAAACGGAAAAGCTGAAGACCTAACTTGGGAACTGTTTAGAGATACACTTATCGAACAAGCAGAACAAGGAGTAGATTACTTCACTATTCACGCTGGGGTTTTACTACGTTATGTACCTATGACCGCTAATCGTGTTACAGGTATCGTTTCAAGAGGAGGTTCTATTATGGCAAAATGGTGCTTAGCACATCATAAAGAAAACTTCTTATACACTCATTTTGAAGACATTTGTGAAATTATGAAAGCCTACGATGTTGGTTTTTCA
>JALWSJ010000354.1 GCA_026993705.1 Flavobacteriales bacterium | reverse complement strand
GAGAAAAATAAATTCCGTTTTCTTCTCGCTCATTTTCTTCGCGTTAGGGACGTATCCCCAACACGAAATGAAAGTAAGCACATAAAGCGTTTTTGTCGCCCTCATACTTCTTCATATTTTATTTCCATAGCTGGTGCAATGCAAAGAAAATATTCATCGTCTGAGAACTACAAATTCCACTTTCTTGCACTTATTGCATTCCGCGTTAGGGATAGGAACGGCATCCTTTTGCCCTCCCTCCTTTTGGAGGGCAAAAGATATAGTGGATAGCCCGACCATTACTGCGTTAAAAAGTAGTGTAGAGCAACGAAACTGCTTTTTTATGCTGTAATGGGAACGCCCAAAGAATTATACAACATTTGAACCTTTTGCTTTTAGACTTGTAAGAAAAGAGAAAGAAGTTGAATAATGACGATGCAAAAAGTATATATATTACTGCTGTTGCTACTGAAAATTGGGTGGTTATGTGCTCAACCTCCTGTAGTTTCCGCCGAAAGCAAAAAAGAAGAAAAGGGTTCGTTTGAAGCATATTACCAAGCATATTTGGATAGGGAAGTGAAAGATGCTGATGCGTTTTATTATCTGCAAAAAGCTTTTGAGGTGTATCCGGATAATGTGGAACTGTACGATGATTTTATGGATTATTATGCAATGAATAATAATGTGCAGGGTCGTCGTAAGTTTTCTAAAGAGTTGTCTAAGAGTAATGTCATTCCTGATTATGTATTGGAATACAACTACAATGTGTTGGCGTCGTTGCCCGAAGGTGCGGTTCTGTTTACCAATGGTTTTGACGATACCTATCCGATTTGGGTGTTGCAAGATGTGCAAAAGGAAAGACCAGATGTTAAAATAGTGAAAATTAATTATTTAAACGATACGGTTTATCGTAAAAAAGTACTTAAAGAATTGGGTCTTTCGTATAACCCTGAATTAAACGGCATAAAATTGGTAAAGAATATTTTGGAAAGCAATCCGGGCAAGCCGTTGTATTTGCCTTTTACCGTGGATAAGCGATTAATACAGTCTCTGTATCCGAATTTGTATCCGGTAGGTTTGGTGTTTAAGTATTCTAAAACGCCGGTAAATAATTTGCCCGAAACGCAAAGAGTATGGGAAAATAATTTTAAGAAATCAACATTATTGCAAGTCGAAAAACCTAAAAGACAAAGAGCTTTTCAGGTGAATTATTTGATTCCGTTGGTGAATCTTTATAATTATTACATCCAGAAGGGCGAAAAGGAAAAAGCTAAAAATTTAAAACCTTACATTGTTCATTTGGCAAGTGGAATTGGAAAGAAAGAGTATATTTTGTCTAAATTAGCAAAGTGAAAGTCCTAAAAAAGACATATCGAGAAGATAGCGACGAAGAACTGATGCAAGAAATTGTAAAAGGAAATTCACGTGCTTTTACCGAACTGTATGACCGCTACAATGTACAGATGTTTCGGTATTTTTATAAGATGCTTTGGCAAGATAGGGAGAAAGCCGAAGATTTTATGCAGGAACTGTTTACGAAAATTATCCACAAACCGCATTTGTTTAACCCGAAGTATCGTTTTAAAACGTGGCTCTATACTATAGCCGGTAATATGTGTAAAAACGAATACCGAAAACAAGAGGTGCGAAAGGGAAGTAAGAACGAAATTGTAGATGATAAGATGTACAACGCAGAGCAATCCTCTGCAATAGACGATGTTGATGGCAATACCTTCAAACAAAGGTTAAAAGAAGAATTGGATGAATTGACTTTTAGTCATCGGCAGGTCTTTATTTTACGGTTTAAACAAGGATTTAGTATAAAGGAAATAGCCGAATTGTTAGACATATCCGAAGGAACCGTAAAATCCCGTATCTTCTATGCTTTGAAAAAACTAAACGAACGACTAAAAGAATTTAACACCGGTGCTGTTGTCGTAGCACTATTATTACTAATCAAACTGCTACCGATATGAATATAGAAGACATAAAATATATAGTATTAACAAAGAGTTATGCTGAGCTTTCTTCCAAAGAACGCGAGGTAATTCGAGATGAAATCAGCAATGAAGAAGAGTACAATCTCTATAAAAAAATGTTGAGTTTGTTAGCTGAGGAAGATGAAGAATTATTTCCTTCGCCGGACATTAAAGGCAGGCTCTTAGAAGAGTTTAAACAAAAACGATGGTTAAACAATCTAGAAAATACAAACGAAACGCCACGAAAAATTGTGCCTTTGGTACAAGAAAAAAAGAAAAAAAGAAGAGCGTTTATAGGATGGGCGGCTGCTGTCCTCATAGGATTTATTGCAGTATCGATATATACAAAAACTCATCAATATCAACCTAAAACGTTGGCTTTTGCAGAAGTAGAAATACAAGAATTTGTTCAGGAAGCACCGCAACCCAAGCAAAAAAACATACACATCAAAGAAGAGCAAAACAAATCGCCCCAAGCAGAAGAACGATTGACTGAGCAATACGCAGAAGAACAACAACCTATGGAAGAACCTCAAGAAGCGACAACGCAAATAGCAACGGTTCAACCCCCGCAAATAGAAAGTAATTGGGAGGAAGAAACACAGTCGATAAAGTCGTCTAAAGTACAGTCCGAAGTACCGGCAAGAGCAATGATGACAGAAGAAAACAACCAATTAGCCTCTGTTTCCATGGCTACGCACAAAGAATTAATACAGTTGCTATATACTGCTTTGTAATAGGGGGGATATGATTTGGGTGTTCCCCCGATTTGCAAAAGAAATATATCGCTCACGCTCAACGTTTCTTTTGCAAATCGGGGTCGGGCTATCCGCTATATCTTTTGCCCTCCAAAAGGAGGGAGGGCAAAAGGATGCCGCTCCTATCCCTAACGCGGTTGAGGTAAGTGCAAAGAAAATGGAGTTTAGTGTTCTTAGATGATGAATATTTTCTTTGCATAGCCCCAGCTATGGAAATAAAATATGAAGAAATCTAAGGATACTAAAAATATTTTATTGTACTTAGATTAACGGTGTTAGGGATTCCAACTAACGTTAAAATACATTGACCATCCCCCGAAAAATGGTAAACAAAATCAAAAACATTTGATTACACAAGGGGTTTAACGTGATTTTAAATTGGGAAACTGTTTAAAAAGTTGTATTTTGTAATTGAAAAAAAGTAAAATTCAACTAATAAAACAGTTCCCATGAGCAATACACTAATAAAAAAGATACAAACCCAATTGAGCGATTATTTTTGTTCAGCTTCAGAAATGACTAAACCTGAAACACGTTGTTTGAAGGATATGGTTTTAGGTATTTTAAAGTCCAAATCTGTATTCGTG
>JALWSJ010000353.1:2647-3314 GCA_026993705.1 Flavobacteriales bacterium | reverse complement strand
ATATAAACGAGCCTATGGTATTGAATATGAAAGACAAACTTTTACCATCATCGTTATCTTTGTACATAGCCGCTGCCTGCATTACTATTTCTTTTGTGGCCTCTTCTTTTAGCTCTTGAACATCTACAAGATACGTAAATATCTTTAAAAGATTTTTAGGAATTTTTATGTTATCATTTTTCATTTTCTTTATTTCGTTTTTTAAATCGATTATCATATCTTTTAATTCGTTTATTTCTCTACTGTCTATTTTGTTTGTGTTAGCTGATGCTTTTGGTGTTGCGTTAAATGTATTTTTAAACTCTCTATTTTTTCTTGCTATTTGTTCTATGGAATATGTATGGTTTTTTGTGGGCTGAGCTGCCTTGCTTTGAGCACTTACAAAATCGGATAAATCGAATTTTTTTGGCTTGGATGGTTTTTTGGTGGTAACGATGTTGTTATCTATTGCGACCAATATCTCAATCCTTTTCTTTCCAAACCCAAACAATCCGGTTCTCTTTTTTTTGGTATGCAATATAACGGCTTCATCGCCAAATTCTTTTTTCACCCGCTGTAAAGCTTCCCTTTCGGTGTCTGCATATATTCTTTTTATTTTCATTTTTTATTCTCCTTAGAAAGATGCTGTATATGCAATCTTTACCTCCACATCTTCGGTTATTTCTTT
>JALWSJ010000353.1:0-2637 GCA_026993705.1 Flavobacteriales bacterium | reverse complement strand
TTTCTTTATAAGACAAAACGGGAACGTTAGGCAAATTTCTCTCTATATATTTTCTTATATAAGGTAGAATATTAGGTGATACCAGCAATACCGGTTGAAAACCGGCTATTAACATCTGTTCGGCTCCCCTGCTTATTGATTCTATAAGATTCTTTCCGACTTCCGGATTTATGTTCAAATATTTTTCTCCCCCGCTCTCTTCCAACGAAGATATCAGCTTATCCTCAAGCTGTGGTTCTAATATTATAACATTTAATTTGCCTTCTTCATCTTTGTAGGTATCGGTAATATTTCTTGCAAGTGCGTATCTAACGTATTCTGTTAATAGATCCGTATCTTTTATCATATAAGAATATTTTAAAAGGGTTTCAAATATTATTTCAAGATTCCTTATGGATATACCTTCTTTGAGTAAGTTTTTGAGTACATCTTGAACTTCGGTAAGTTTCATATTTTCCGGAATCAATTCTTCAACGAGTTTAGGCTCACGTTGTTTTAAAGCTTCTATAAGCATTTCCATCTCTTTTCTTCCCAATATTTCGTGGGCAAATTTCTTTAAAGTTTCCGTAAGGTGTGTTGCAAATACAGTAGAAGGATCGACAACGGTATATCCTAAGGCCTCTGCTTCATCTTTCATCTCTTTGTCTATCCATAATGCTGCTAAATTAAAGGCCGGCTCTTTGGTTTTAATTCCTTCTATCTCTTTTTGAGCCGTTCCCGGATTCATAGCCATTAATTTATCTGGCATTAAAGAATACCTCGTAACTTCGGACCCTTTTATTTTTATAACATATTCGGAAGGTTTTAAAAGCATGCTGTCTCTTACCCTTATAGGCCTTATCACAAGTCCCATTTCCATGGCTATTTGTCTTCTTATCATGGTGATCCTTTCCATTAGGTCTCCGCCCGTTGAGGCGTTAGCCATAGGGATTAGCTCATAACCTATTTCTATTTCAACTGTGTCTACTTGAATTATACTTGCTATTTCTTCTGGCGTACTCAATGAGGGTAGAGTTATAGATTCTTCCTCTTCTTGTTCTTGTTCCGGAGTCACTGTTTCTTTAACTAATGATAAGTTAGGTGAATATCCTATGAAGAGCAAAAATCCTCCTAACACCAACCCCCATATAGTGGGTAGCGGAGTTAAAAGCCCCATTGTGAGTATAATAAATCCTGCTATTATAAGGGCATTATTTTGGCCGCCCAATTCTTTTATAAGAGTTTGGCCAAGGTTAGAATTTGAAGCGGCTCTTGATACTATTAAACCTGTAGCGGTCGATATTATTAAAGCCGGTATTTGGGCTGATAAGCCATCGCCAACGGTGAAAATCATAAAAGTCTGGCTTGCCCTTGCAAAATCCATATGGAATTTTGTTACACCTATTATTAATCCTGCCACTATATCTATGAACGTTATTATCAGACCTGCAATTGCATCACCTTTAACAAATTTGGAAGCACCATCCATGGAACCGTAAAAATCTGCTTCCCTTCTTATGTCTTCCCTACGTTTTCTTGCTTCCTGTTCGCTTATCAAACCCGCGTTGTAATCGGCGTCCACACTCATCTGTTTACCTGGCATTGCGTCCAAGGTGAATCTTGCAGCAACTTCGGCTATTCTTTCGGCACCTTTTGTTATTACTATGAACTGTATTATTATTAATATCAAAAATATGATGATTCCGACTACTATGTCCCCTCCGACAACGAAGTTTCCAAACGATCTTATAACTTTTCCTTGAAATTTAGGGCCTTGAAGTAATATAAGTCTTGTTGATGAAACGTTTAATGACAATCTAAATAGAGTCATCACTAATAATATTGAAGGGAACGATGAAAGTTCCAAAGTTGTTTTTACGTACATGGTTGACAAAAGTATCAAAATTGCCAAAGATATATTTGTCATTTGAAAGAAATCCAACATCCATGTTGGGAATGGGATAATAAGGGCCAAAATTATAAAAACAACCCCTATGCTGACTCCCATATCACGTATTTTCTTCATTTACAACTCCCCACTCAAATATCATATCATTTATCTCTTTTTCTCTGTTGTAAACATATTTGATTTTTTTCCATTTTGATGGTTTGCAATTTTTTAAACTTATCTTGTAATTATCTTTTTCTATTAAAGTTAAGGACGACGGTTCACTATCCAAATTTACTTTTTTCAAGTCGTTTATCACGTAGGCATATTTTATGTTTCTTATTTTGTTGGTTTCCACAAAGTTTATTAACTTATTTTTATGAATAAAGGCTATTCCCCATTTGTTGACTGTTATGTTTGTTACTTTTGTGTAAAAACTTCTTTCTATTTCCCCGTCTGATAGTGTCACGTTATCAAAATCTACATCCACTACTTTACAATATACATAAACTTCTTCGAAATCTTGCTTTTGTGGGAATTTTTCATTTAACCCGGGCATATCCGGAATATTTTTACTTTCTTTGAAAAAACTTATCCCCATAAGTTCAGTTTCCCAAGTGACTATATCGTTCGGGTACGTTTTTATTTTACTGGTTAATATTTTATCCATAAGGCTTGTATCGCGAATTTCTTCCATATCAAATAATGCCATGGCGTTAGAATCTTTTCTTTTTCTTCTTGACTTTATATATTGAACAATATCATTTAAA
>JALWSJ010000352.1 GCA_026993705.1 Flavobacteriales bacterium | reverse complement strand
GACCTAGGAAAAAATTAGGGTTCAAAACTCCAAAACAGGTTTTTTATCAGTATATTCGTAGAATGGAAAAAACTTGCACTTAGTTGTTGAATCTACGATGTACAATTTGCATATATAAATCACATCTACTATCTTTACGAGATAAAAGCTATATTTTGTATTGAATTTTAGCGACAGAAAACAGAATACCTATGAAAAAAAATGTACTATTATTAATGCTCGGTGGTGTTATTACCTCAGGCGTCTATGCTCAAAATGTCGGAATAAATCAAAATTCTCCCACTAATTCGTTGCACGTGTCTCCCATCAATACAGGAGATGACCCTGTAAGGATTGACGGAATGCAGGCGTACACAACAGGCGACACCACGTTAATGATTATTGATAATTCAAACGGTATTGTTCGTTATGTTGATAAAGGAGATTTAGGCGGAATGATAGGCGGAATATTGATGCAAGACAATAGTTTTTTAACCAACCTGAATACTTACATCACCAATAATGGTGGAGGAGGCTCTACCTATACTGCGGGTACAGGAATTGGAATATCGGGAACAGTCATTAATAATACTGCACCCGATCAAGTAGTGTCGTTAACCGGAGGCGGTGGTACTACCGTAACGGGAACATATCCTAACTTTACAATTACCTCTACCAATGATTGGGGCTTGACAGGAAATGCAGGAACAAATACAGCAACTAATTTCTTAGGTACAACCGATAATGTAGGGTTGATAATTAAAACCAATAACCTCGAGCGAATGCGTGTAGCAAATGGAGGAGCTGTAATGGTAAATACATCTACCTCTTCAGGTCAACTTACAGTAGCTTCGGCCGGTACAAATGCAGCGATAGTTGGTTCTGCAGTGGACGCACCGGGTATTGTAGGTGTTAATAATAGTACGAATGCTGTAACTGGGCATTTTGTAAACTCGCATGCTACGGGTTCAGGGATATTAGCCGTTGGTAATAATTATACTCCTGCTACACTAAATGGAGGTGCAGGTGGTAATTTTATTGGAGTTGTCGGGGTTTATGGTAGATCTGATTTAGCTACTGGTACCGGGATTTTAGGTGTTGGTAATAATGTCTCAACAGCTCAAAGTTTAACCAATGGGTCTGGTGGTGCTTTTACCGGAAATAATGGAGTCTTAGGACTAGGTGTCGCGTCAAGTGGAACTGGTGTGTATGGAGCTGGGAATAATTCATCTTCATTTTATGCCTTTACGAATGGGTCCGGAGGTGGTTTTACCGGAACTCAAAATGGAGTATTTGGTAAAGCAACAGCAACAAGTGGAACGAGTATCGGTGTTATTGGTGATGGTTCACAATGGGGGTTGTTTGCAAATGGTAATATCGGTGCTTCGGGTACTAAATCTTTTGTTATTGATCATCCTCTAGATCCTGAAAACAAAATATTAAAACATTTTTGTACAGAATCTCCGGAAGTATTAAATATTTATAGAGGTAATGTTGTGTTGGATGCCAACGGAGAAGGTTCGGTTCAATTACCGGATTATTTTACGGCGATTAATAAAAACTACAGTTATACATTAACACCTATCGGTTCTCCATCGGTTATGTACGTATTGGAAGAGGTTGATGAAAATGGAGTGTTTAAAGTTGCCGGAGGTACACCGGGACAAAAAGTTTCTTGGTATGTGTATGCAGAAAGAAACGATAAAACATTACAAGTAAAACCACAATACAAAGAAGTAGTAATCGAAAAAGATGCCGATAAGAAAGGTATCTATATCGATCCTGCTGCTTATGGTCACCCTGATGCACAATCTTATTATGGAGGTGTAGCGGTAAGTTCAAAGAAAATAGGAGTAACAAAACATTAGAATATCAACTAAATTTGATATAAAAACAAAAAAGCTACTTTAATTTAAGGTAGCTTTTTTTGTTTTAGGTTATGGTATTTTATACTTATTCAATCGTAGCCGATAAACCACCATCAAGTAAAGCTTGACAAATAGGTTTTAATTTATCTAATTCACCTCTTTTTACTTGGCACTTTCCGTTATAGTGTACAATATAAGCACATTGTTCAGCTTGTGTAACCGAATGGTCGCAATATTTGATAAGTAAATTAATTACGTGGTCAAAGGTATTTACATCATCATTGTAAAGAATGATGTCTTTGTTTTCTACTACTTTGTCTTCTGTTAATACTTGTATTTGATCGTCTTCTTGCATAATCTGAGAGTTTTCTCTTTTCGTACAAAAATAAGCGATATTCGTTCAATTGTCAAATAACTTTTGTAATTTTAGTAACCATTTAAAAATTATGAACAAATGAAAATAGTTGTTGTCTTTATACTATTACTTTTGATAAACAAAATAGCTCTACCTCAAGATAGGGTTAGATGTTTTCAATTGGAGCAATATTTAAAACAAACTAAAAACAATAATGAATGGATTTTCTTTTTTGTAAAAACAAATGACAAGGTGGTTCTAATGAAAGAAATTGCTGACGTAGCCGGAAAGTATAAGGGAAGTGTAAAAGGGTGGTACTATATTGCGGTGAGGAGAAATCAAATCAATGAATTTCTTCATAAAGTAAACGTAGAAAGTTTGAATTTTAAAGCTTACCAAGGCGTTGCTCTCAACGATACAATGCGGGTAAATAATAAAATAAACGCCATTCATGCAGGGCAACAACCCTTAGGTGTTTCTTATGAAGGTTCGGGGGTTGTCGTTGGTTTTATCGATACGGGAATAGATTGGCAACATCCCGATTTTTTAAATCCTCAATACAGCTCTACCAGAGTGTTGGCAATTTGGGATCAAACACAACCTGTAAATTCATTTACACCACCGGAATATGGTTATGGTCAATTATGGGACAGTGCCCAAATCATGCAAGGGTTAAGCAATAATAATGACCAATATGGGCATGGTAGCACAGTGGCGGGAACCGCTTGCGGTAATGCCTTTGCAAATGGTCTAAATAAAGGTGTCGCACCTAAAACGGAATTAATTGTTGTTGAAAGTAATTTTAACGCTTCCAATTGGTTAGGTACGGTGGCTGATGCAGTGCATTTTATATATCATCTGGCAGATTCATTGGGTAAACCTTGCGTGATTAATGCAAGTTTAGGAACTTATTTAGGTTCGCATGATGGTTTAGATCCTTATGCTTTGTATATCGATAGTTTAATCAATCAAAAGAAAGGACATTTAATGGTCGCTGCAGCGGGAAATTCCGGTAGTTTAGGAAACTATCATTTACATACGGGAAACAATCAAGATACTGTTTTTACTTGGTTTTTGACGAATCCTAACTCGATTTATGGAGCTCATTCCTTATTCTTTGAACTTTGGGCAGACACAACGGATTTTAATGATGTTCAGTTTAGAGTGGGGGCTGATAAAGTCAATCCTGTTTTTGAAAACAGAAGTTTAGGAACGTTTTTTACCATTCAAAATAATTTAGGTGGAGTAACTTATGACACGTTGCGAAATGCTCAAAACCAAATCTTAGCTACGGTTGAATATTGGTCGGAACTAAGAGATGGGCAATATCTCTTGCAAGTCTATTTACCTTCACCCGATTCTGCTCAATATCATTTCCGATTTGAAACAACAGGTACAGGTAAATTTGACTGTTGGTCATCCTCTATCTTTGGAATATCAGATATGATTGATGATGTCTCAGGAGTCAGTAATTTTACTGATATTTCCAAATACTCTTATCCCGATAGTTTACAAACCATAGTGAGTTCTTTCCAATGCTTACCGAGTGTGATTGCAGTAGGGAATTATTATAACGATAGCGGGTATGTTAATTTAGATACGACATGGACATCGAACGGAGGTATTCGCGGTAAAATTGCAGAAACTTCCAGTCGTGGTCCCACACGTAACGGTCGTTTGAAGCCGGAAATTGCAGCGTCCGGACATGGAGTAAATTCAGCCATGCCTTTAAATTTGATAAATTATTACCTAACCCATCCACCGCTCGATTCTACATTGGCTATCGGAGGAATGCACCGAAGAAACGGAGGGACTTCCATGGCAAGTCCAATCGTTGCAGGAGTTGGAGCTTTAGCTTTAGAAAAATGCAACCAACTAACGCCCGAACGATTCAAGCAAGCCTTAATTACAACGGCTTATTCAGATGCTTTTACGGGACAATTGCCAAATGTTTCTTTTGGAAATGGAAAGTTGGACGGTTTTAACACGTTAAATGCCCTGCGTTTTACGGTAAACGTAGCAGGTGATTTATCCTTTTGCGAAGGAGATAGCACAGAATTTACTCTGACTGAAAGTTACGAGCAATACAATTGGAACGCCACTGACAACCTTCAAAATTGGGTTGTTGATAGTTCAGGATTGTATTTTGTACAAGTAGCCGATACTTTAGGGTGTTGGAGTGATACTACTTTTTTTCAAGTTGTCGAACGCCCTAATCCCCCGATACCAACAATCGTTGTAAATTTAGATTCAATCATTTTATCAAATATTGGTAACGCTACCATTCAATGGTATTTAGATGGAAGTCCAGTAACAAGCGCATTAGATTCAATAGTTATAGCTCAACAAAATGGAGATTATTACGCCGTTCTAGAAAGTAATTTCGGCTGTCAATCCTATTCGGATACCATTCCCTTTTTAAGAACAGGAGTAAAACAAGAACAACAGCAGTTTTTCGTCTATCCCAATCCGGTACAAGAAACTTTATATATAAAAACCAACACCTCAATCCATCGTTTTGAAGTAACAGATTTAAGAGGTAGAATCGTACAATCATTTGATAACCTATCAGTTAACGAAATAAATATAGATGTAAGCAAGTTAGTAAATGGAATTTATCAGCTAAAGTTATACACTTATAACGAAATATATGTTAAAAAAATAGTCGTTAAGCATTGATTAATATTTATAAATTTGTGGAAAAAGAAATTAAAACAACAGTAGAATGAAATTAACAGGAATAATCGCAATATCAGGAAAACCCGGTCTATATACCGTAGTAGCACAAGGAAAAAACAACGTTATAGTTCAGTCGGTAGAAACCGGAAGAAAACTACCGGCATTTGCAACCGATAGAATCAGTGCTTTAGAAGATATAAGTATATACACCATTGAAGGAGACGAACTTTTATCTGAAGTTTATCAACGAATCTACGACAAAGAAAACGGTGGAAAAGCCCCTGGCCATAAAACCGATTTAAAGGAATTAAGAAGTTATTTGGCAGAAGTATTGCCCGAGTATGACGATGAAAGAGTTCGTCCTTCGGATATAAAAAAAATATTTCAATGGTACAACTCGTTGCATAAAGCAGACTTGTTAAAAGCAGGAGTAGAAGCAGATAAAGCCGTAGCAGCAGCAGAAGAAGAATAAAGATTTGGGGTCGGGCTATCCACTATATCTTTTGCCCTCCGAAAGGAGGGAGGGCAAAAGGATGCCGTTTCTATCCCTAACGTGTGTAAAATGAGCGGTAAGAAAATGAGTTTTAGTTTCTTTAGACGATGAAAAAATCTTTGCTTAGCACCCGCTATGGAAATATTTTTTGAAGAAGGATAAAGGAAATAAAAACATTTTATGGTGCTCATTTTACACAGGTTAGGGATTCCAACTAACGTAAAAATAAAATACTGATAATCAAATAATTATAAAATAGCTGGTATTTTTACGTTAGCATCAAAACTCAACTGTTTTTCACAGTCGCTTAATAATCCCTAACGCAAGTGGAATGAACACAAAGAAAATAAAGTTTGTTAGTTCTCAGACGATGAATATTTTCATTTCATAGTACTAGCTTTGAGATAGAATTTCGTTTACGGATTTAAGATTAAAGAAGAATAAAAGAGGAAAAATATTTTATTTTTTTTCAATTTTATTCGAGTGGGAATATCCCCTTTTAAGTAGAGTAATACATATACATCATTTCGATAAATCATGAAAAAAATATTGGTAATAGGAGCAGGAAGATCATCATCTTCTTTGATAAAATATTTATTAGAGAATGCCGAAAAAGAAAATTGGTATATAAAGGTGGGTGATATGGATGTAGAATTGGCAAAAGAAAAAGTTGCCGGCTACGAGAGAGGGGAAGCGTTTTCATTCAATGCTTTAGATGCAGAACAAAGAGCTAAGGAAGTAAAAAACAGCGATTTCGTGGTATCGATGTTACCTTCGCGTTTCCATATTGAAGTCGTGAAGGATTGTATTAAATACAAGAAAGATGTAATAACCCCCTCTTATGTTTCTAAGGAAATGAAAGCCTTAGACGAAGAAGCACGCCAAGCAGGCATCATTATTATGAATGAAATCGGTGTTGACCCGGGAATAGACCATTTGTCAGCCAAAAAAGTATTAGATGAAATTGCCGAAATTGGAGGAGAAATGACTTGCTTTGAATCTTTTACAGGAGGATTAGTTGCACCCGAAAGCGACAACAATCCGTGGAATTACAAATTTACTTGGAATCCCAGAAATGTAGTCTTAGCCGGACAAGGTGGAGCGGCTAAATTCATTCAAGAAGGAAAATATAAATATATTCCTTATCATAAACTGTTTAGAAGAACAGAAATCATCGAGGTAGAAGGAAACGGACGATTTGAGGGGTATGCCAATAGAGATTCCTTAAAGTACAGGGCGGTTTACGGATTGGAAGATATTCCAACGATTTACAGAGGAACGTTGCGAAAAGTAGGTTTTAGCAGAGCGTGGAATGTCTTTGTTCAGTTAGGAGCAACAGATGATAGTTATATCTTAGAAGGCTCAAAAGATATGACGAAAAGAGATTTTATCAATTCGTTTTTAGCATACAATCCTCATGATTCGGTTGAGCTTAAATTAAGACATTACCTAAAAATAGACCAAGATGACGAAATATGGTTCAAATTGGTGTGGTTAGGTATTTTCGAAAATACACCACTTAATTTGAAAGAAGATGCTACACCTGCTCAAATTCTTCAAAAAATATTGGAAGGAAAATGGACACTTGCACCGGAAGACAAAGATATGATAGTCATGTGGCATAAATTCGGTTTTAAACTCAATGGAGAGGACAAAGAAATACACTCTTCCATGACGTACATCGGACAAGACCAAACATATACCGCTATGAGCGACACCGTAGGTTTACCGGTAGGAATTTGCACTAAAATGATTCTCAACGGGACAATAAAACTAAAAGGAGTTCAAATTCCTATACATAAAGAGATTTATGAGCCGGTATTAAAAGAGTTGGAAACATACGGTATCAAATTCAACGAAGTAGAAACTGAGCCGGTTTTATATTAAAGCCATGAAAACAATAGGCGATAGAATCTCATACAAACACCATCCGGAGAAATACACGACTTTCGTTATTTCTACCAAAGTAGAACGTTGGAAAGAAACCTTGCTTTTGACGTGGATTATAGCGTGGACATTTTGCGGTGCTGTTTTTCTGTATTTCCTCTTGTTGGGAGATTTGGGAAAAGAAGAGAAGTTGGTACTTTTTGTCTTGTCTGTGTTTTGGATGTACTTTGAATATCGAATAGTACGCGTATTCTTATGGCGAAAATACGGTATAGAATACATAAAAATTGACGAAGATAAATTCACGATTAAAAAATCATTTTTGGGATACGGCAAGGCAAAATCGTATCTTACTCAACAAATAGATGTAAATAAAGTAGAAAGTCTAAAACAAAACCCCAAATCATTTGCTAAAGTAATGAATGATTCGTTTTGGGTGATGGGGGAGGGTGCGGTTCGTTTTTCAGATAAAGATGATTTTGTCTATTTTGGACACCAATTAGAAGCCGAAGATTCGGAGAAATTGGCAAAAGTTATAAAAAGTACTTTGAAAAAATATAAAAGGAAGTAATGAAATCAACGCAAAAAAAGCCCTTAATATTAATCACCAACGATGATGGTTTTACGGCAAAAGGGATACAATCTTTGGTAGATGCAGTTGCTGAATTTGGCGAACTGATGATAGTAGCACCCGATAGCCCTCAATCTGGAATGGGGCATGCCATAACGATAAACAATCCTTTGCGTATTCAGTGCATCCATTATTTCGGAGAGCATAAGGCTTTTAATTGTTCGGGAACACCGGTGGATTGTGTAAAAATAGGTATTTACAAATTAGGAGATAGAAAGCCTGATTTAATTCTTTCGGGAATCAATCACGGATCTAATGTTTCTACCAATGTTTTGTATTCCGGTACGATGTCGGCAGCTATCGAAGGGGCTTTGTGCGGTGTGCCGAGTATCGGTTTTTCGTTGTTGGATTATAGTGTAGAGGCTGATTTTACAGCAGCTAAACATTTTGTTAAAAAAATAGTAAAAAAAGCATTGGAGCAACCTATGCAAGAAGGTATATGCTTAAATGTAAATGTCCCTAAATTGCCATTGAGTGAAATAAAAGGTATAAAAGTCAGTAAACAAGCCCGAGCTTTTTGGGACGATACTTTTGACGAACGCGAAGACCCGTTGAAGAAAAAATACTATTGGCTTGCCGGAGAATTTCACAATTATGATAAAGGAACCGATACCGATATGTGGGCGTTAGAAAATGGTTATGTGTCTATTGTTCCTACTCGATATGATTTAACGGCTTACAAAGTTTTAGAAGAAACTCACAATCAATTTGGTGTAGAATTTTGATGTTTTGTAGTTTGTCGCGTTAGGGATAGAAGCGGCATCCTTTTGCCCTCCCTCCTTTTGGAGGGCAAAAGATATAGCGGATAGCCCGACCCATTTTCCTAAAAACAACGTTTAGCGAGAGCGGTATGTTGTTTTCATGAAAATGGGGAACGCCCAAATACACAAATACAAAGGAAAAGAGAAGAAAAGCGTAAATAATTGAAAATAAAAAAAATAAATAGTAGGTTATCCAAATAAATAGCGTAGATTTGTGGCATATAATTTATTAAATAACAACATGATTAAAGGAACAGTAAAATTTTTTAATGAAACCAAAGGATTTGGTTTTATTGTAGAGAACGATTCAAACAAAGAACATTTTGTTCACGTTTCAGGATTAATTGACGAAATTAAAGAAGGAGACGAAGTTGAATTTGACTTAAAAGAAGGAAAAAAAGGATTAAATGCAATTGACGTTAAAGTAGTTTAATTGTCAATTTTAATATTTTTTGGAAAACCTGTTCATTGATTTGAGCAGGTTTTTTTGTGTCTATTTTTTTAGGTATGGGCGTAATCGCTTGTATAAACTATCGCTTACCAAAACAGATTGGGTAATGTCCTTTAGTTGCTTGTATTTACCGTGGTTGGCACGATATAAAACAATGGAATTGGCAACCTGCCATTTGATATAAGGGTGTTTTTTTAATTGTTCTTTATCCGCTGTATTAATGTTTATTTTTTGGATAAGCGTAGTATCTACGCTAAGTACCGAGCGATTAGCATCGATAACATCGTGTTCTAATTTATAAATTTCGGTCAATTGTTCAAAGGAATAGAACCCGCCCAATCGCATTCTGTAATCCACAATTTTTTTCGCGTAGTAACTTCCGATACCCGTAAGCGTTTTCAACAAAGAGGTGTCGGCAGAGTTTAACTCCACAACGGGACGGAGTTTAGGTCGGAAGGTTTTTGTCTTTTTCTTAGGAGTTATTTTATAGAAATGCTCATCACAAGGGAGTTTTTCGATAAAAGCACTTTCAAAGCCTAAAGATTTTACCCTTTCCAATTCTGTTTCAGCTTGACCGGAAGATGTAAATGAACGGGAATAATACAGATAATTATTCTCACGTTTTTTGTAATAAACTGCCTTTATCATATCAAAAGCATCATAAACAGGAGCAGATGATTGGATGAGGACTATTCGATAGCAATTTTTCTTATGTTTTTTGGATTGTTTTCTTTCGGGAAGGATAATGAATGGTTGTAGCTGTTCGTATTTTTGTTGGTCAATAACGTAGAGCTTTAGCAGATCCTCCGGTTTGTAAAAATGACCGCCGGCATCGATGTATTTAAGTATCGAACGTACTTGTTTTCGAGTAAACCCCAATTTTTCCCAACCTTTTTCGTCCAATTGATTCGGATTGAATTGAAATAAGATTGTTTTTGCTTGAGTCAGTTTTTCTTTAGTCTGCCGTATTTCTTTTTGGAGGTAATCAATACTTTCAAGTTCGGTAAGTTCAATCGAAGCATCATTATTTTTCGGAATCAAATAATCATCTACCCAATAATAACCGATTAGCAATATAAGTAAGCCCCATAAAAATAAGATGCCCTTACGTTCGTAAAAGGTTAAGGCGAATAAAGATTTTAGAAATTTGGGTAGCATATTTCTGTCTTTCAATCAAAGTTAATAAATTACGGGTAAACTTAACTTTTAAACGAAAATATTAGTTATTTTAGTAGGAAATAAAAGTAAGCATAAATAATGAAAATACTCCATACTTCGGATTGGCATATCGGTCATCGACTATACGAACAGTCGCAACACGACGAACAACAATTATTTTTAGCGTGGCTGAAAAAAACAATCGATACGAAAAAAATAGATGTATTACTCATTTCTGGTGATATATTCGACACGGCCACACCTTCGCCAAAATCCTTATCAATGTACTATGAATTTTTGGCTGAAATCAGTTCGGAAACGGTCTGCAAACACGTAATTGTAACCGGCGGAAACCACGATTCTCCCAATTTATTAAACGCTCCCAAAGAGGTGTTAAAACAGCTAAATACCTATGTCGTGGGAAAGGCAACCGATAGTATAGAAGATGAGGTTATTGAACTTTCAATCGGAGAACAACAAGTGATTATCGGGGCTGTGCCTTACTTGCGAGATCAAGATATACGAAGAGCAGTAGCGGGAGAAAATTTTGATGAAATAGAAGAAAAGTACAAAAAGGCTTTGGTCAATCATTATACGGAATTAGCTGAAATTTGCGAGAAAAAAAACACAAACAACATTCCTGTTTTGGCAATGGGACATCTGTTTGCCATCGGAGGAAGTATTTCCGACAGCGAAAAAAGTATCTACGTCGGTAATTTAGGAAATATCGGAGCAGACGATTTCCCAAAAACTTTCGATTATGTTGCTTTAGGACATTTGCATCGAGCTCAAACCGTCGGAGGGAAAGAGCATATTCGCTATTCAGGGTCGCCTATTGTGCTTAGCTTTAGCGAAGTGGGAGCAAATAAAAAAGTGGTGATTTTAGAGGTTGAAAAAAATCAAATAAAAGAAATACACGAAAAGACAGTTCCCGAATTTAGAGTGATACGCAAAATACAAGGAACAATTTCGGAGTGTATAACTGCGTTGAACGAAGTCCCGTCAGGCAATTATCACCTAACCCCATTTGTAGAGGTTGTAGTAGATAATATAGAAAATGAAAAAATAAACATTGCCGAAATAAGCGAAGTTGCCAAAGATTTACCCTTGGAAATCCTAAAGATATCGTTAAAGAACAAGCGAAAAATAAAAGGATTGGAAGAAGCCAGAGAAGGAATGAAAGATTTAAAACGCTTAGATCCCGTAGAAATTTTCAAACAAAAGTGCAAAGATGAAAACGTGGATTTGGAGCAAGAACCAGAATTGTTAGACGCTTTTATGGAGATTTATTCTATGGCACAGGAAAATGATTAGGGCGTTCCCCTCATCTGCAAAACAAACATGTCGCTCTCGCGAAACGTTTGTTTTGCAGATGAGGGTCGGGCTATCCGTTATATCTTTTGGGTTGCATATATGCAACAACCCAAAAGGATGCCACTTCTATCCCTAACGCAAAACAATAAACGTATGAAAATACTAAAAATAGAACTTAAAAATATAAACTCATTAGGAGGAGATAAAGAATACGCTATCGATTTTACGGACGATAAATTCCGTGATGTAGGCTTGTTTACCATTACCGGAGCCACCGGAGCAGGAAAAACAACGGTGCTGGATGCCATTACCATTGCTATGTATCACAAAGTAGCAAGATTCAATAAAAGTTCTTTATCAGATGTTTTGTCGCATGGTTACGGAGATGCTTTTTCGCGGATAACTTTTGAGAATGAGGGAGAAGAGTATGAAGCATTTTGGTCTATAAGAACCAAAAGTAAAACAGGAAAAGATATAAATAAACAAGAAAAAGTTTATTTGAAAAACCTTACAAAAGGAAAGATAATATCGGAATCAAAGCGTGATTTACCCCCGAAAGTTCAAAAAATAACTAAGCTGAATTATAATCAATTTTTACGTTCCATCCTATTGGCACAAGGTGATTTTGCTTCGTTTCTTTTAGCGGATGATAAAGATAAAGGACATTTGTTACAGCAAATTATCGGAGAAGAAATTTATAATAAAATTGGTTATAAAACATCCGATAAACGAAGGGAAGCTAATATTGAGTTGGAAAAGATAAAAAATGAATTGAGCAGAGATTTATTGACCAATGAAGATTTGGAAAAAATCAAAGTTCGCAAAAAATACATAGAAAAAGAATTATCGGAGTTAATACAAAAAGAAAAGAAACTTGAAGAGCTGTTAGATTTATTCAAAAAGAAAAAAGAAGCCAGAGAAAAAGAGCTAGACTACAATAAAGAAATGCTTCGGTTAAAAGAATTAAAAGAAGCTAAAAAAGAAAACTTAGAGCGATTAAGACTTCATGAAAAAGTCTTGTCTTTGTATTATGATAATATTAAAGATGTTAATAGTTCAAGGAAAGAGGTCAAAGATGGACGTTTTTTTATTCAAGAAAAACAAGAGGAAGTTAAACAAATTAAAGAGCAGGAAAAAGAGAAGAAAGAAGTCTTAACACAAGCCAAAGTTCAATTAGATAAAGCGGAAAGTTTAGAAAAAAAATGGAAACCTGAACTAACTAAAGTTACCCAACTAGATGCTACGATAAAAAGTGAGCAAACGAACTTAAAC
>JALWSJ010000351.1 GCA_026993705.1 Flavobacteriales bacterium | reverse complement strand
AACTTAAAATATAATAATCAAATAGTTTGTTCAAAACGATAAATACCAATAGTAATATGGATGCACCGGAAATAGTAGTCGGACTGGATATTGGAACCACCAAAATAGTCTGCATAGTAGGAAGAAAAAATGAAAACGGGAAAATAGAAATTTTAGGTGTTGGTAAATCACCTAGTTTGGGTGTAACACGCGGAGTTGTTTCTAATATCGAGAAAACCGTACAGTCTATTCGTGCTGCGGTTGAGGAAGCAGAGGCAAAAACCGGAATAGATATTAATGTGGTAAATGTTGGTATAGCGGGGCAACATATAAAAAGCTTGCAACACAGAGGAATGATTACTCGTGCAGAAGTAGATACGGAAATCAGTCAACTAGATATCGATAACTTAATCGAAGACATGTATAAATTGGTGATGAAACCCGGTGAAGAAATTATTCACGTTTTACCACAAGAATACATTGTGGATAGACAAAGCGGAATTAAAGATCCGATTGGAATGGCTGGTGTTCAGTTAGAGGCGAACCTTCATATCATTATTGGACAAATTGCAGCCGCAAAAAACATATATAAATGTGTTGCGAAAGCGGGTCTTGAAGTAGCTGAGTTAATTCTTGAACCTTTAGCGTCATCGGCGGCAGTATTGAGTGATGAAGAAAAAGAAGCCGGAATTGTACTGGTTGATATAGGTGGTGGAACAACTGATATTGCTATTTTTCATGATAGTATTATTCGTCATACGGCGGTAATTCCGTTTGGAGGAAATATAATTACCGAAGATATAAAAGAAGGGTGCACGATTATGCACCGACAAGCTGAATTAATGAAAACAAAATTCGGTACGGCTTTTCCTACACCAAGTCAAGAAAATGAAATAGTGTGTATTCCGGGCTTGAGAGGACGTGATCCTAAAGAAATTTCTATAAAGAATTTATCAAGTATTATTAATGCTCGTATCTCTGAAATAATAGAGCATGTTTATTTTGAAATAAAAAATTCAGGTTATGAAAAGAAATTGATTGGCGGTATTGTTTTAACTGGTGGTGGTTCTCAGTTAAAACATATTTGTCAGCTTAGTGAGTATATAACAGGTATGGATACACGTATTGGTCATCCAGATGAACATTTAAGCTCAAATAGTAATATTAAACTTGATAACCCAATGTATGCAACGGGAGTAGGTTTAGTAGCAAAAGGTTTTGAGCAATTTGATAAATATAAAAGCAAACAAGAAGTAAACACTCGTACACATTCAGAGAAAACTAAAGGCGGTTTTTTCAATAAAGTACTTAGCTTCTTTGAAGATAACATAGACTAGAAACAAAATTTTAAAAATCCCTAAAAGAGCAATATTATGAAATTCGATTTACCAAAAGATCAATCTTCTATCATCAAAGTGATAGGAGTCGGTGGTGGCGGAAGCAACGCTGTTAATCACATGTTTAGACAAGGAATAAAAGGAGTAGATTTTATCGTGTGTAATACAGATCACCAAGCATTGGATGTAAGCCCGGTTCCTGTAAAAATACAATTAGGAGCAAGTTTAACCGAAGGAAGAGGAGCAGGTTCTATCCCGGAAGTGGGAATGAATGCGGCTATAGAAAACCTCGAAGAAATTGAAGATATTCTTTCAAAAAGCACAAAAATGGTCTTCGTTACAGCCGGAATGGGAGGTGGAACAGGCACTGGAGCTGCACCCGTAATTGCTGAATTAGCTCGCAAAATGGGCATATTAACGGTAGGTATCGTTACTATCCCTTTTATGTTTGAAGGGCGTAAAAGAAGACAACAAGCAGAAGCAGGAATTGAACGCATGAGAGATGCAGTTGATACACTGTTAATTATCAATAATGATAAACTACGTGAAATTTTCGGTAATCAAACTTTAGCAGAAGCTTTTGGCAAAGCTGATGATGTTTTGGCAACCGCAGCTAGAGGTATAGCTGAAGTTATTTCTGTAACCGGTCAAATAAATGTCGATTTCAATGACGTGAGTACGGTAATGAAAGACAGTGGTGTTGCAATTATGGGATCAGCAAGTGCAGAAGGTGAAAATAGAGCACTAAAAGCCGTTACTTCGGCATTAGACTCTCCGTTGTTGAATGATAACAATATAGAAGGAGCTAAGTATGTCTTATTAAATATCACTTACGGAGAGCAAGAAGTGTTAATGGATGAGATCATGCAAATCACGGATTATATTCAAGATGCTGCAGGAAGTACAGCTGATGTGATTTGGGGACATGCAAAAGACGATTCTTTAGGAGATAAATTGAGCGTAACAATCATCGCAACAGGTTTTAAAACTTCTATTGATACAGGATTGCCACCAAAAGCACCGGAGAAAAAGAAAATGAATTTAGAAGATGATCAACCTAATATGATTTCTTCTCCAATTCAGTCGCCTGTTGAGAATAATTCTTTGTTCTCTAAAACAGATAGTGATTTTCAAGAACCTTATTTAGTGAAAAAAGAAGTATCAAAGGAAGATACTATGGAGGAGAAAAAAGCACCTGAGTCATTTCAAAAAGAAATAGTACAACCTATTCAAGAACCGATTATCAAACATGATTTAGAATCAGTTGCTGATGTAAATGATGAGTTGAACAGTGAAAACAATACAAAGGATGCTCCTGTTCAGACTGAAGAAAAAGAGATTGAAGCAAAAAAAATAGTTTGGAATCTTGAAGAAGATGCTCCTGAAGATAAAGAGCCGGTAAACAAGAATGAAGCGGATACGTTTTTAGGTGCGTCATCTACTCCGGAAAACAAAGAACCGGAAGTTAAACGCTATTTCTTGGAAGATGATATCGAAGACACTTCTGTTAATGAGGTAAATAACAATGATTCGCCAACCTTTCAAACTTCTGAAAATAAAGAAGAAACTAAACGTCCTTCCGTAGAAAGTAATTTGGAGTTGGCGAGACAAAGAATTGAGAAAATTCGTCAAAATAGCCAAAAACTTAAAACGTTATCAGGTTTAAGTGAAATGGAACGAGAACCGGCATATAAAAGACGTCAAATTCGTTTAGATGACGTTCCGCATTCTTCAGAATCATCGGTTTCCAGATTTAGTTTGGGAGATATACAAGATGAAGAAGGAAATAAACGCACAGGTTTAAGTGATAACAATTCTTTCCTTCACGACAATGTAGATTAATAAATATAGTTTGTTTAATCAGTTTTTAAACAAGTTGATTTTAATAATTGCTCTTTTAAAAAAAGCCCTTTCCATTTAGAAAGGGCTTTTTTTTAGTGTAAAAATAATTACACAAAATCATTTATTGATTTTAGAAATCATATATTTGTAGATTAAAACGGTTTGGGTATTATCC
>JALWSJ010000350.1 GCA_026993705.1 Flavobacteriales bacterium | reverse complement strand
CTCTTTATACTTTGTAGAAGCTTTTGTCATTCGTTCAAATGCATCGCCTAAGTATTTATTAGCCCCTTGAAAAGAATTTACATGATACTCTTTAAGTTCAGCAATGTTCTTAATATGATAGTGTTTAGAGTGTAAACTAAAGGCAACGTTATGATACTGCATAAAGTACTCGGAATAAAAAGCCTTTAATCCCGATGTTTTTTTAATAATAGAAGTGGCATCTACATAACCATGTTTGAACATTTCAAACCCACGTCCGATATTTACAAAAACTGGTTTAACAATATGCCCCTTTAGGGCTAGTGCTTCTTTAACCAAGTCTTGCACTATTCCTTCACCTGTTTTAAAAACATAAGGCGGTGTGCTGTAGGAAAAAACAACCGTAACCTCTTTAGCAAAAAGTGACGTAACTACTAAAATACCTATCAATATTATTTGTTTCATTATTTACCTTATACTTTAAATATATAGCAAATAGTATTAATAGTTACTTAATATTAATGCTGTAAAAGAGGTAAACGGTTTAAAAGCTCTTCACAGTAGTCCCACTGTGTTAATGTCTCTTTCCATAAAGGTTTTATAGCATTTACGCCAAAGTATGCCCCTAAAACCATACCAATAGCAATACCTCTTGAAGCGTTATCGCCACCTACCATGGCATTAGCAGCGATTGCTTTGTTTAGACCATCAACTTCATTCATATACTTGAGTATAAAGTATATAGAACCAGGTAAGGTGCCTTGGGTTGGCGAGGCTTTACCCACTTTTATAGGTTCACTTCGACCTACATCCCATAGTTTTGCCATAGAAGTTAAGGCTAAGTCATCACAAAATGGCTCTTTACTTAAAGCACTTGTTTCATCTATAGATTCGTTATACTTGGCAATAGCCTGAACCACTTTTGACTGTATAAAAGGGCTCATAGTAACAGCCACCTCTTCAATAGCATCTTGAGGATTACTGCCGTTGATAACTCTATGCGTAACACGAGCAAAAAACTCACCACCATCTAAAGCATCTTTATCTTTATGCGTAAACATAGCTTGTCGTGAAACCTTAGCTAGCGTTTCTTCATCGTCATAGTAAGCATGCGCTGCAACATGACGAATCGCTGTAGCATTTGAAATACCGCCTAAGTTTTCAACCCCTACACCTTGTTTCACTTGAGCATACGTTTCTTTAGTCATCGTACAAATCCAAGAACCCCAACCATTTTCTAAACGGTTCATCCAGTGAGGTAGCAAATCTTCTACATTAAAATCTCTAGCAGGATTAGCGGTAGCTGCCAAGTGTTCTAAAATAACAATGTTATAATCACCATAATCCGTAGTACCACCCGCTTTCTTACCGGGATGATAGTTACGTTCACCCCAACCAATACCATGCGTTTGTCCACCCATCATTTCACCCGGACTCATAAACTTTTCAATAGGTTTATTTCCATAGGCTTTAAATATTTTTATAGCATCATATTCGTAATGAGAACCTAAACATAAGGCATCTGCTACAATACTAGCAAAAAATGCACCTTGAATGGCTTCATTTTTAGATCGAGGGGTCATAGTTACTTCTTCGTATAATACATTAACCAACCAAATAGTATAAAATGGTTGAGTTCATTAAAGACTCATAGTTTTCACAAAAGCTAATAGTAAACAAGTTTTTTTCCTTTTTGGACTATATGTACCAGCACAATAAACGTCTTGTATTAGCTTTACCAAATCATCTATAGGATGCTAAGGAGAAATTGAACACTTCTACCTTTTATAACACGAAGCTATGAGATCGCTAAACTAATTACAAGAGGTGTATTATGTACTATGTAGGAATAGACGTAGCCAAAGAGAAACATTATGTCAGTATCTTAGATGATACTAAAGAACTTGCTGTAAAACCTTTTTGGGTGTATGCAGATATATTAGGTCTAAGAGATTTACTAACGAAGTTAGCTGAACTCTCTTTAAACAATGATGACTTCATCATAGGTGTAGAATCAACAGGGGCATTTAGTGAAAATCTGTATGAGTATATAACAGATGCAGACTATAACGTTGTGCTTCTTAACTCGTATCAAACCGCTAAGTATAGAGACTTTAGCACAATGAAGAAGATTAAAAATGATGCTATTGATGCCTTAGTTATTGCTGAACTATTAGCAAGTGATAAGTATAAACAAAGTTATATCTCAAACGATGATTATCAATCCCTGAAGGTTTTAGGACGATTAAAAAAGTCCTTATCCGATAAGATAAAAACCGTACAAAGAGAAATTTCTACCGTTATGGCAACGGTTAATCCTGAGATTGGTAAAGTCTTTCCAAATATCTTTACCAAAACAGCCTTGGCAATCATTAAAGCATATCCAACGGCTGTGGACATTCAAAAAGCTACGCCAAAAAAGTTGACTAAGATATTTAGACATATCAAAGGGAACAACTTTAACGATGAAAAGGCTAAGTTCTTAATCGAACTTTCCAAATCTTCCATCTACGGTGGTCGTGCTTGTGAATCAAGAGCTTTAATGATTAGAACTAATATTAAGATATTTGAGCTTTTATGTCAAGAAAAAGATGAAATAGAGGCTCAAATAAACACCTTACTCTATAATAAAATAGAAACAGTGGATGCTTCAATCTCAAATATCAAAACCATTCCTGGTGTATCTGATAAAACCATATCTGCTATCTTAGGTGAATGTGGAGATATTAAACGATTTACCTCTGCAAAAGCTTTTATAGCCTATTTAGGACTTTATCCTACACAATACCAATCAGGTAACTCTATGAGTGTTGGAAGACTTGCTAAACGTGGTATACCCATAGCTAAGCATGCCCTTTATATGGCAGCAGTTGCAGCTATAAGACACAACACAGAACTCAACAAAGTCTTTCACGATAAAGTATCTGCTGGTAAGAGTAAGAAAGAAGCCTTGATTATTGTTTCTAAAAAATTAGCAACCATAATCTATTCTCTGTTTAAATACAATAAACCTTACGAACCTAAAAGAGTATTTATTCCTCGTAGATAAGTATCTATACTTATCTACATACATGCAGAACAAACACTAAACTTCTAGTTTTAGCACTTGTGAAAACAATGAGTTTTTAATGAACATTTGACCAACATGTATTATGTTTTTTATTTGATCATCTGAATATTTTTTTAAATATTCAAATAATGAAACAGGATTCTATTGTCTGTAAAAAATAGCTATTGGTTTAAGCTATTCTTTATAGGATGGTTTATAGTGGAAGTATACCACCGCTATGGTAAAATAGAGTAAATAAACAAAATAGGAAATTTACTATGCAAAAATTACTTTTATACTATGTTATCATAATAAATA
>JALWSJ010000349.1 GCA_026993705.1 Flavobacteriales bacterium | reverse complement strand
TGAAATGAAAAGAACTAATTTTTAACTTATAGACAATCTGTAATTAACCTCTACTAAGGATAAGGAATCAAAAAAAAGCTTTATACCATCTATTTTGCTCGTGTTAGGGATACGCTCCCTAACACAAAGAAACGACCCCAAGCTAAATATTATACCATTTAAACATTGAAATGGTATTAAACTACCACAACTTAACTTTCCCTCTAATAATATCAAAATACATTCTAAAATCAGAGATAAAACTCCAAAACGGATATTTGAATGTTGCCGGTTTATTCTTTTCAACAAAGAAATGTCCCACCCAAGCAAAACCATATCCGGCAAAAGGAACAGCTAACAAAAAAGAACCATTCAATGTTTTAAAATAAAAGAATAATAAAATAAAAACAAGCGTAGTTCCCAAAAAATGAAAAGCCCGGTTAAGCGGATAGCTATGTTCCGATAAATAAAAAGGATAAAACTCTTTGTATGTTGAAATTCGATTAGTCATAATACCCATAAAAAAATTTTAAATTTGAATACCCAGCACCAACATATCATCCAACTGCTCACCTCGATTCATCCACCCTACAATTGTCGATTCCAAAACATCTCTTTGTTGCTCCATTGGTTCTGACCCAGTTTTCTCTAATATTTCCCTAAAAGGCTTATAGTAAAACTTCTTTCCTTTCGGACCACCTTTTTGATCAGCAAAACCATCGGAGAACATATATAGACGATCTCCCTTTTGTAATTGCATTTCAATATTTTCAAATTCAGATGCTCCCCCTTTGCTATTATAACCAACAGAGCGACGCGTAGCTTTTATTTCTTGCATCTTTCCATCTCTAAGAAGGTATAAAGGATTTCTAGCTCCAGCAAAGCTTAACTTATTTGTTTTTTTATCAATACATATCAAAGTCATATCCATTCCATCTTTTACAGAAGAATTTCCAGTGTCCATTCCCAACTTTTCGTTAATCTTATCACTCATGAACTTTAAAACATCAGCAGGACGTTCTATTTTCTCCTCTATTATCGCTTTTTCAATTAGGTTATTACCAATAATAGACATAAAAGCTCCTGGTACACCATGCCCTGTACAATCAGACACAGAAACATATACCTTATCACCATATTCATAGAACCAATAGAAATCACCACTTACGATATCCTTTGGTCTAAAAAACACAAAAGAATCAGAAAATATGGTTTGTAAACCTTCAATTGGAGGCAGAATAGAACGTTGGATTTTCTGAGCGTAATCCAAACTCTCTTTAATGTTTTTACTTTTATGTTCCAGTTCTTCTTTCTGTAGAACCAAAACATTTTTTTGATCTTCAATTAATTTATTTTTGGCAAGTAAGGCTTCGTTAGCTTTTTTCCTTTCTCTGTTGCTTTTAAGAATAAAAACGATAAGGATTGCAAATAAAACCATTCCAACAGCAACTCCAATCAACATGATAAGTTGCTTCTTATTTTCTTCTTCTAAAAGTCGATTTTGTACCTCTTGTTTTTCTTTTTCAGCTTTACTAGCTAAAGCAGCCGCTTCTGCTAATTTTTTTTGTTGTTCTAATTGACGCTTTGCCTCTT
Source organism: Flavobacteriales bacterium (assembly GCA_026993705.1). GTDB lineage: Bacteria > Bacteroidota > Bacteroidia > Flavobacteriales_D > Parvicellaceae > S010-51. Next base: position 1,786 of record JALWSJ010000349.1, on the reverse strand, counting down.
CTTCTTCTTTTAATTTTCTTTCGTACTCTTCTTTTTGCAAGCGTTCCTTCAGAGCTAATATCTGATTTGCCTCACTTAATTGTTCGATTTGCTCAAGCGACTTAACTTTGATCGTTTCTAAATTCTCAATGGTACTTTCTATTTGTTGTTCTCTCTCTTTATCTACCTCGGTTGTCATTGCTTCTTTAGCTTTTCTATTCGATTCAACAACCTCAATATTTTTTTCAATATTTCGCTGTAAAGAATTAAACCCATATTTGTTTGCTAGTTTTTTTGCTTCAGTTAATAATTCCAAAGAACGATTGTAATCACCTCTATTGGCATAAATAGCTCCCATCGTCATTAATGACTGTACTTCTCCTTGCTTATTCTTTGATTTCTTATAGTGTTTTACCGCTGTTTCATAAGACTTTATAGCGTCTTTGCTTTTACCTGCTTTACGTTCTAGTGCTCCTCTTTCTGACGCAACATACCCCATTCCATCTTCATCTGATAATTTATCATATAGAGAATATGCTTCTTCTAGTACTTTTCTTCCTTTAGTATATTCTCCTAATTCTTTAAATTCTTCAGCTTCTAGCGTTAACAGATAAGCTAAACCACTATCATTTCCAAAATCTCTATCTGTTTTGATAGGCACATCATACGCTTCAATTGCTTTCTTATGCTTTCCTAATCGGGATAAAGCACGCCCCCTATTCAAATACCCCGTCATTTCCTCTTCTACATCACCCAAATCACTAGCCAAATCAATCGCTTCATCAGCATAAAACAAACTTTCTTTACGATTATAACGCAACAAAGACTTTGAAAGCAAATTTAGAAGATGTGGTTTCTCTTCAGCAGGGGCTGTATTCAACTTTTCCTTTATTAATTCAATCTTTTCAGTTTGACCGAAAATCGGATAAAAACCTAAAACCGATGACAAAAAAATTATTACTTTGAATATTTTCATATATAAAAAACAAAAAAAATCCTGTAACTATAAAATGCCACAGGATTTAATGATTTATAAATTCTTAAAGTACTTTTATTTCTACACGTCTGTTAATCGCTGCTGCTTTTTCATCTCTACGTTGAAGAGCACAATCATTCAACAGATGTTTTTCACCATAACCAACAGCTTTCAACCTACTTTTATCAATACCATGCTGTACTAAATAATCATAACATGCCGTAGCTCTTTTCTTAGATAAAGCTAAGTTGTATGAATCTTTACCCACACAGTCTGTATGAGCACTTATCTCAATCCTAATATTAGGATTTGTATTTAAATAATCAACAATATTATCTAAAATAGGATATGATTCTTCTTTAATCTTTCCTTTAGCAAAATAAAAATATATATTATTTATTTTCAATTTAACATCTTTCTTTGCCGTAGGATTAAACTTCATAGGATTCATTGACTCAATCAAACTGGAACGATTAGGATCATTAGCCAAAGCTGCTGGAATTACAAACTCTTTCTCATCAAATTTATCCTTTTTCATTTTAACTTTATAATCTTTATCTCTTCTGATATTATGTTTCCAAGAACCATATTTATCCGATAGAACACTACCTACTTTTTTATACTCCCCATTCGGTTGCTTTTCATATAATTCAATAACAACTCCTTCTACGGCTTTATTAGTAATCGCATCTATAATCTGACCAAACAAAATGGCACGTTCTAGTTTTGCTCCACTCTTAATTTGTTCAATCTTTTTTGCTCTTGTTTTATTTCTTCTAAAACTTTCTCATATTCCTCTTTGCGAGCATTGGCTGGCACCGCGAATAGTAA